>JAZNLK010000118.1:0-2202 GCA_045579055.1 Clostridia bacterium | reverse complement strand
AGTAGTTGAATTTATGTACTTTGTGGAACCGGGTGACCCTGACCGTGACCCAATTGTGTGGATAAGAACAAAGAGATATACAAAAGAAAACCCCGAACAGTTCACTCTTGATTACCGCATTGTGGCACGTTCAAGACTTGTTCAGGCAAGAGCAATTGAAACCGAAACCTTTATGACGGCACTTATCGACACCGTTGCATACTGGACAAAATTCTTGGATAAGGGTGCGAAATTCGATATTCCCGAAAAGCTTCTTGAAAGAGTTGCAACGGGGGCTATGATTGCCTGCGCAACCACCTTTTCCTGCGACCACGCCCACTACGGACATAATATCTATGGTGAAGAAGTTCACGACAACTTTCCGCCCAACTATATATGGACACTTGAGGCTTGTTGCGTTATGGGCTATACTCAATGGGCAAAACGGATTTTCAATCATCTTCTGACATACATACTCAACGATGAGGGAAGATTTTTCTATCGTCAGGGTGTTCAGGAGCTGTTTGGTGCCAGTGCCGAGGAATACGGCTGGCTGTTGTTCCTTGCCAACAAGTATGGCAAACAGCTTGGAGCAAGTGACTGGACAGAGGAAGAATGGCAGAAGATTGAAGGAATGGGAAGAATCATCATTGACAACTGTGTCCCCTGCCCACAGTTCGGAAATCGTGTCCTTGTTTATATGTGCGCCGAGGCTGATACCAATACGAGGGTT
The DNA here is from genome assembly GCA_045579055.1 of Clostridia bacterium. Lineage (GTDB taxonomy): Bacteria > Bacillota > Clostridia > Monoglobales > Monoglobaceae > SIG440. The sequence goes on along the minus strand of JAZNLK010000118.1, from coordinate 1,490 downwards.
CACGCCTATGTGAACAACAATTTCTGGGCGGTGAGAGGGTTGAGTGCCCTTGCAGAGCTTCTCGAAAATAATGGAAGAGGCGAAAACAAAGGGGAGTTTGCCGCAATGGCAGAGCTTCTTCGAAAGAATATAACGGAGCTGATAGAAGAACAGACCATTGAAGACAAGGATTTTGGAAAGCTGACACCATTCAGACTTGGATATACGGCAAAACCTCTTAATTTTAGTATTTGCCGTGCCACATCAGAGCCGGTATCGAAAGAGTATCTTGAAAACTATCTGGATTTTACATATATGCGTTCTCAGGGCAACAGTGATCACGACCTGACCGAAAATACTTATGCCAATTACAGATACTATCCTGAAATGCTCGGTGCAATGATGCTTGACGAGGACAGAGCGGATGCGATTGTAAAAATGCGTGAAGCCTTTGGCGGCGAATATGCAGGAATGTCAAGATTTTTGCAGAGAATTGATGATTGGCCAGTGCTTCCATATGCAAGATATCTCCTTGAAAGTGAGAAAATTGAAAAATATCTGCTTTTGCTGTATTCACACACATGCCACCACGGAAATCCTGAACTTATGTGCTATTATGAGCAGATAACACCGGATTTTGTTGTTGCAGATGATTGCGTTCCGTCACTCCTCACAACCCCCATAATGACGGGATGGATGTTTGCTTATGAAACAATGAATGAAGGAACACTTTCGTTGCTTCGGGGCATTCCCAAGGCTTGGTTTGAAAAGGGATTTTCGGCAAAGGGTCTTGGTTGGACAGGCGGCACTCTTGAGGTTGAGGTAAAAGAGAATACTGTGTCGGTGGAATTTTCTGCTCCCGTTGAAAAGCCGGTTGAAATAGTATGGCGTGCAAAAGACGTTGTGTCAATGTCGGATATTATTGAAGGGGCAGAATATATTGATAGGTGTCAAGAAAACAGAATTGTTTTGAAAGAAGGTTTGATAAAAGCTTTAGTTAAGATGGTATAGAATAAAGGAGAAAATTACAAAAGAAAATGAAGTGAATTTCAAGGAGGATCAGTACTATGAAAAAACTTACTGCAATCATATTGGGCTATGGCATGCGTAGCGAAACATATGCAAAATTTGCTGTTGACAACCCAAAACAGTTGGAAATCAAAGCTGTTGCTGAACCTGAAGAATCCCGACGCCAAAAGGCGCAAAGATTACACGCCATTCCGGATAGTATGGCGTTTGAAACATGGGAGCAACTGTGCGAACTTCCCAAGTTTGCAGATTTTGCAATAATCGGAACTCAGGACAGAATGCACCATGCTCCGGCTATAAAGCTTATTGAAAAAGGATATAACCTCTTGCTTGAAAAACCAATGGCACCAACTGCGAGAGAATGTAAGGAAATAGCTGAAGCTGCCGAAAAACACGGAGTAAAGGTTATTGTTTGCCACGTTCTCAGATTTACAAAATTCTGGTATGCCATAAAGGAACTTCTCGACAGCGGAAGAATTGGC
>JAZNLK010000117.1:0-17656 GCA_045579055.1 Clostridia bacterium | reverse complement strand
CTTTTTTCTTTATTCTTTTTTCTTTATTCTTTTTAAAAAACTCCGTACTGACATCAGCCTCCCAACAAGCTTGGGGTCAACAACACTCCGCAATTCCTTTGTGCATAATGCACAAAAATTTTCGTTTTTTTTTTTTTTTGAATTTGGTTATTTTTCTCGTTTTTTTCTTGACGCAAAATTTTTCAGGAGTTATAATAATTTTGTACGAATTTATCTTAGCTAAATAAATTTGTGCAGTTTGTTTTTTTCTTATCCGGCCTATGAAAAAAGCAAACAATATCCAATTCAAGAAAGGATGAAAAAAATGAAAAAACTTTTGAGCATTATGCTCGCAGTTATGATGGTTGCATCTTTGTTTGCAATCAATGCATCAGCAATGATTGTTCCCGAAACCTATTCAATCACAACCGGTGCACATGACGAAGCCGTTTATGTTGATCAGGATTTCAGCAACATTGAAGCAAATGCAGACTTGACAACCAACACAACAGGTTGGGGTAACGTCACAGTTACCGACGGAGTGCTGAATTTTACCGGGGCAGAAGGCGAAAGTCCTTCACAAAATGTTGGTGCAATCACCTGCAACACTCCCATTACATATGGTGAGTTCAAGGTTTCATTCGACCTTCGCAAAAACCACGAAATGTCTGATGAAATGGGCTTCTACACCGCAATTATGAGAGCAGAAAATGCGGACAATGCAAACCTTAGCAAATATGGTGCAATGGTTCCCATCAACACTCTCGAAAAAGACACATGGTATGAATACGAACTTACCTTCAGCGAATCTGCTTTCAATACTCGTATGGAGAAGGAAGTTGCCGAGGGTGTTGACCCCAAAAGCTACACCGCCCCCAACATTATTGCAACAGCAAAGCGCAGAGTAAAGGGTACAGAAACTTGGTCAAATCTCGGTCACTACGGTGGTTGGATTATCACAAACGATACAAAGTTTAGAAGCAACGCATCAGGTATGACCACACTTTCAACCGGTGTTGAACTTCAGATGTTTGTTAAGTCATACAACGGTGTTAAGAGCGAAGGCTATTCAAACTCCGATATCAACGTGAGCCTTGACAATGTTAAGGCTTGGGCTCCTGCAACCGAAGGTATCACAACTGTTTATGACTATCCCGTAAACAGTGAAAACATTCTTTACACAAATTTAGACGGAGTTACAGTTCCTTCATACACAGCTACAAACAACACATGGAACTACACATACACCACAACCCCATCAACTCTTGCTGAAGGCAAAACAAAAACTATGGTTTTTTCCTTCGATGCAAAAAACACAGGTCTGGGTATGCCTATGCTGATACATCTGAGCGGCAGTGCAAAAACAACCGGTTTTGATATTCTTTCAAGAGACGAAATTTTCAACAAATGGTACACCTACAAGGTTGTGGCTAACGAAACAGCCGCAAACCTTTCCATTCAGAAAATTTTCAGAAAGGAAGCAGGTTCAACTGCTCCCTACGAAGAATATGACTGTCGTTTTGTCCGCAATGTTACAGCAGGAACAGAATCTGAGCAAACCGTTGCAGGCTGGTGGAACAACAAGGATTGTACAAATGCAAAATTCCTTGTGAACGGTTGTCTTTCATCCGGAGTTGGTAATATCCGCTTCGGTTATGGTGTTTCAAGAGACAATAACGCAGTAACAGGTCAAGAATATAGCGAAGGTAAGACCTATGGTGCAAATGCCATCAACAACACAATTTCATACCCCGGTATGACAACTGAACAGCTTATGGCAAACACGGCTTGGGAAGTCCGCGATGTTCAGGTTGTTGAAACAGCTTCTGCCGTAACAGGCACAGCAACACTTGCTGACGGTGTTCTCACAGCAGACCTCGCTATGGTTACCTCCGAAGCATCAGCAACAGCAGTTCTTGCGGTTTATGATGCCGACAACAGACTTGTTGATGCTTCTGCAAAAACACTGGCAATCGGTGAAGGCAACGTTGAACTTTCAGCGAACTATGCTACCGGTAACACAGCAAAAATCTTTGTTTGGAAAACTCTTGACGAACCTTTGCTTCACTCAGAAGTTTTGGACATCACAGCAGCTATTCAGTAAAAAAACTTTTTGAACAATCTTAAACGCCTTGCGGAAATCCGCAAGGCGTGTTGTTATTTCATCATTTTTTCAGCACATCTTTAAGATACATTCCCGTATAGGACTTCTTGCACTTTGCAACCTCTTCAGGAGTTCCTGTCGCCACAATCTTTCCGCCCTTGTTGCCCCCTTCGGGTCCAAGGTCGATTATATAGTCTGCTGTCTTTATCACATCAAGATTATGTTCAATAACAACAACAGTATTCCCTGTATCAACCAATCTCTGAAGCACCTCAATCAAACGGTGAACATCCGCCGTATGAAGTCCGGTTGTGGGTTCATCAAGAATATAAATTGTCTTTCCGGTGCTCCGCTTGCTCAACTCGGTTGCCAGCTTCACACGTTGTGCCTCACCTCCCGAAAGGGTGGTTGAAGACTGACCGATTTTGATATAACCAAGCCCCACTTCATAAAGTGTTCTCAAACGGTTTGCAATTTTGGGAATACTTTCAAAGAAGTACATTCCCTCTTCAACTGTCATATCAAGAACATCCGCAATGCTCTTGCCCTTGAACTTAACCTCCAATGTCTCACGGTTATATCTCTTGCCGTCACAGACCTCACAAGGCATATAAATATCGGGTAAAAAGTGCATTTCAATCTTGATTATTCCGTCACCCTGACAGGATTCGCATCTTCCGCCTTTAACGTTAAAGCTGAATCTGCCTGAGCTGTAACCCCTTGATTTGGCATCGGGAGTTGAGGCAAAAAGTGTTCTTATGTCATTGAAAAGTCCCGTATAGGTTGCAGGATTTGAACGTGGAGTTCTGCCGATTGGGGACTGGTCAATATCAATAACCTTGTCCAGGTGTTCAAGCCCGCTGATTGACTTATATTTTCCCGGCTTCTGCTTTGCACGGTTAAGGTCATTGGCAAGAATTTTGAACAAAACTTCATTCACCAACGAGCTCTTGCCGCTACCCGAAACCCCGGTCACACAAGTAAATGTTCCCAGCGGGATTTCAATATCAACATTTTTCAGATTATTCTGTGCCGCACCCTCAAGACGAAGGAAGTTGCCGTTGCCTTGTCTTCTAGCAAAAGGCACGGGAATAAACTTCTCACCGCTGAGATACTGTCCCGTTTCGGACTCTTTGCACTTCATTATTTCCTCTGCGGTTCCTTCGGCAACAACATAACCCCCGTGGATGCCGGCACCGGGGCCGATATCAATAATATGATCTGCGGCACGCATTGTATCCTCATCGTGCTCCACCACCAAAAGAGTATTCCCCAAATCTCTGAGCTTTTTCAGCATCTCGATGAGCTTGTGATTATCTCTTTGGTGCAAACCGATACTTGGCTCATCAAGGATATACACAACCCCCATAAGTCCCGAACCAATCTGACTTGCAAGGCGGATTCGCTGAGCTTCGCCCCCCGAAAGTGTTCCGCTGGAGCGTGAAAGTGTCAAATACTCAAGACCCACACTCACAAGGAACGAAAGTCTTGCCTGGATTTCCTTTAAAATCTGCTTACCGATGAACTGTTCTCTCTCAGTCAGTTCCATATTGTCAAAAAAGTTCATTGCCTCCGCAATGGAAAGGTTGCTCATTTCATTTATGTTCATTCCCTTGACCGTCACCGCAAGGCTTTCCTTTTTGAGGCGCGCTCCCTTGCATTGAGGACAGGGAGTAACATTCATAAACTCCTGAATCTCACGTTTCGCCCAATCTGAATTTGTCTCCTGATAACGTCTGAGAACATTGTTCACAATTCCCTCAAAACGTGCAAAATGCTCACCTCGTGCATAAGTCTTCTCATAAGAAAGATGCACCTTTTCGCCCTTTGTTCCGTAAAGAAGAATATCAACAATATCCTCAGGCAAGTCTTCAACAGGGGTATCAAGGCTGAATCCGTACTTCTTGGCAAGTCCTCGATAATACATTGCAGAAATACTGTCCTTGTCCATTCCCGTCCAGCCATAAGCCACAATTGCTCCCTGATTTATGCTCTTTGTCTTGTCCGGAATAAGCTTTTCAACATCCAGAAGCTCCACTTCACCCAAACCCATACAGTTGGGACAAGCACCATACGGTGTATTGAACGAAAACATTCTGGGTGTCAGTTCTTCAATGTTGATTCCGCAGTCATCACAGGCATAATTCTGACTGAACATCAGTTCCTCGTCACTGTCAATAAGCTGAACAACCACAAGTCCCTTTGCCAGTTTCAATGCTGTTTCCAAGGAATCGGTCAAACGCTTGTCCATACCCTCACGCACAACAATGCGGTCAACAACAATTTCAATACTATGCTTTTTCTGCTTATCAAGCTTGATTTCGTCCGCTGACGGGTCATAAATTTCCCCATCCACACGCACACGAACAAAGCCATCCTTTGCGGCCTTTTCAAAAATCTTTGTATATTCGCCTTTTCTTCCTCTTATGACAGGTGCAAGAATCTGAATCTTGGTCTTTTCAGGAAGAGCCTTAACCGCATCCACAATCTGATCAATACTCTGTGACTTTATTTCCTTTCCGCACTTAGGGCAATGAGGAACACCTATTCTTGCAAACAAAAGGCGGATATAGTCATAAACCTCAGTAACTGTACCAACCGTTGACCGTGGATTCTTGCTCGTTGTCTTCTGGTCAATGGAAATTGCAGGCGAAAGTCCGTCAATAGATTCCACATTGGGCTTTTCCATCTGTCCAAGGAACTGACGTGCATAAGCAGAAAGAGATTCCACATAACGTCTCTGCCCTTCGGCATAAATTGTTTCAAATGCAAGCGAAGACTTTCCCGAACCGCTGAGCCCGGTAACCACAACCATTTTATCTCTGGGGATTTTCACGTCAATCCCCTTCAGGTTGTTTTCCCTTGCACCTTTAACATGAATATATTGGCTGTATTTGTTTTCTATCATATTTCTCCACCTAGTTTTCTTATTTCATCACGCAGCTGTGCCGCCAGCTCGAATTGGAGCAATTCTGCCGCCTTTTTCATTTCCATTGTAAGCTCTGCAATGGTCTTCTGTGTAACATTTGCCGCCACAGCTTCCGGCTTCTTTCTGCCGTGTTTTGGAATCTTGCTGTCAGCAACGGTCGCCTCAATAATTTCATAAACTTCCTTGCGGATTGTCTTTGGAACAATTCCGTGTTCTTCATTATACGCCTGCTGAATTTCACGGCGTCTCTCGGTTTCGGAAATTGCCCTCTGCATTGACCCCGTGATTGTGTCCGCATACATAATAACCGTTCCCTCAGCATTACGTGCCGCACGGCCGATTGTCTGAATCAGCGATGTGTCCGAGCGCAAAAAACCTTCCTTATCCGCATCAAGAATGGCAACAAGCGATACTTCAGGAATATCCAGACCTTCTCGCAGAAGATTGATTCCTACAAGAACATCAAACACCCCAAGACGCAAATCACGGATAATTTCCATTCTTTCAATTGTCTCCACCTCAGAATGGAGGTATCTTACCTTCAAGTCCATTTCTTCAAAATATTCGGTGAGCCTCTCCGCCATTTTCTTGGTGAGGGTTGTAACCAGAACTCTCTCGTTCTTTGCAACCCTTGTTTTAATTTCGCCGTATAAATCATCAATTTGTCCATCAACGGGTCGAACCGAAATCTTCGGGTCAAGAAGCCCCGTGGGACGAATCACCTGTTCCACAATTCTTGTTGACCGCTCCTTTTCAAAATCAGCAGGAGTTGCACTGACAAATATCGCCTGATTTATGTGGTCATAGAACTCATCAAAATTCAGCGGTCTGTTGTCATATGCCGACGGAAGTCTGAATCCGTATTCCACCAGATTTGTCTTTCTTGCTCGGTCTCCTGCAAACATTGCACGAACCTGAGGAATTGTCACGTGGGACTCATCAACAAGAAGCAAAAAGTCTTTAGGTAAGTAGTCGAGCAACGTGAAGGGCGGGCTTCCGGGCTCTCTGCCGCTTATATGCCGTGAATAGTTCTCAATCCCCTGACAGAAACCTGTTTCACGAAGCATTTCAATATCATATTTTGTTCTCTCCTTGATTCTCTGAGCTTCAATCAAGCATTCCTTCGCCTTGAACTCCTCAACTCTTGCCTCCATTTCGGCTTCAATCTGACCGATTGCCCGTTCAAGCTTTTCCTTGCTTGCAACGTAATGTGACGCAGGATATATGGCAATATGCTTCAAAACCTTGATGACTTCACCTGTAACAGAGCTGATTTCCGAAATGCGTTCAATTTCATCACCGAAAAACTCAATTCTGAAAGCATTCCCCGAAGAATAGGACGGAAACACATCAATAACATCACCACGAACCCTGAACTTGTTTCGGGTGAAGTTTATATCATTTCTTTCATACTGAATTTCAATCAATTTATCAATAACCTCATCACGGTCACGTTCCATGCCCGTTCTGAGAGAAATAACCATATTATTATAATCTATTGGGTCACCAAGCCCGTATATACAGGAAACCGACGCAACAATAATAACATCGGGGCGTTCAAAAAGAGCTGCCGTCGCAGAATGACGCAGCTTGTCGATATCTTCGTTGGTCTGAGCATCCTTCTCAATATAAGTATCCGAATTGGGAATATATGCTTCAGGCTGATAATAGTCATAATATGAGACAAAATATTCCACCGCATTATTGGGGAAAATCTCCTTAAACTCACTGCAAAGCTGTGCCGCAAGGGTCTTGTTGTGAGCAAGAACAAGGGTAGGCTTTTGGACTTTTTCAATAACATTGGCCATTGTAAAGGTCTTACCCGAGCCCGTAACACCCATAAGGGTCTGAAATTTATCTCCGTCAAGAACGCCCTTCGCCAAAGCCTCAATGGCTTGAGGCTGATCGCCTGACGGTTTATATTTTGAAACAACCTGAAAACCCATTTATTCTTTCACCTCATTCAGCTTGTTTAATCTCTCAAAAGTATATTGGTGTGCAATGCTGAGGCATTGACCGCCTGCCACAATAACGCTGTCGTGCAGAACAATTCCAACCGATTCAAATGCTTTATAAAGCTTCGCCGAAAGAGTAACATCCTCCAATGACGCATTAAGTGAACCGCAAGGATGGTTATGAGCCACAATAGCCACACTGGCATTGTCACGTATAGCCTGCTTCACCACAGCATAGGGAACCGCCCCTGCCTCATCAGGAGATCCGTCCGAGATTTTCGAAATGGCAAGCAATCTGTAAGAAGAATTCAAACTGATTACATAAACCTCTTCAACCAGCTTGCCATAAAAATACGATTTAACAAAATCCGAAATCGCCTCGAAAGTATCCAGCTTCGGCGGTGCGGCATAAGTAACACTCCGCTCCACAACTCCCAAAAGCTGCGGCAATGTATTAAGAAACATAGCCGTACGGTTTCCAACACCTTCGATACATATCAATTCCTCATAGTCCGCATTAAGCACGCCGGCAATGGAGCCGAATCGTCTCAGAAGTCTGTGCGCGATACCGTTTGTATCTCCACGCGGAATCACAGCAAACAAAAGATGCTCCAATTGTTCATGTGCCTGAAGCATTTCAAATCCGTATTTATTAACTCTTTCGTCAAGACGTTGTCTGTGCTTATCGTGAGTACTCAAGGGTTTCTCCTCCTCAGTTTATCCAGCACTTTTTCAAAGTATTCAGGGAGTTCACGTGAGAACTCCATATATTCGCCCGTCACCGGATGCAAAAATCCAATTTTATGAGCATGAAGAAGCTGTCCGTTTAAACAAAATTCTTCCTTCTTCCGACCATAAACCGGATCTCCCACAATGGGATGCCCGTTTTTGGACATATGAACTCTGATTTGATGTGTCCTCCCCGTTTCAAGGCGACACCGTATAAAAGTATATTTATCAAATCTTTCCAATACAAAAAAATGTGTAACCGCATTCCTGGAATTTTTTTCGGTTATGGTCATTTTTTTTCGGTCTTTTTCATCTCTGCCGATGGGAGCGTCAATGGTGCCCGAATCTTCCTTGACCTTTCCGTGAACAAGTGCCAGATATTCTCTTGTCAGACTGTGTTCCTTTATCTGCTCCGAAAGTCCAAGGTGTGCCGCATCGTTTTTTGCCACCATCAGAAGCCCACTGGTATCTTTGTCAATACGGTGCAGAATTCCCGGTCTGATTTCGCCGTTGATTCCCGAAAGATTGTGTCCGCAATGTGCCATCAGAGCATTAACAAGGGTTCCTCTGTAATTTCCTGCCGCAGGATGAACAACCATCCCCTGCGGCTTGTTCACAACCAGCATACACTCGTCTTCAAAGACAATATCCAGCGGAATCTCTTCCGGCTCAATCTCAACTTCCTTTGCCTCAGGAATATTCACTTCAACAAGGTCACTTTCTTTAACTTTATAGTTCGAACGCACCGTTTTTCCGTTAACGGTAATATTCTCGTCAGCAATCAGCTTTTGAATTCTTGACCGTGTCAAATCCGAAAAGCACTCCGCCAGAAAAGAGTCCAGTCTTTTGCCTGTATCCGAAGCACTAACCTTCATCATTCTCACTAACTCCTTTTCGGTATTTTTCCTCAAAGAAAACAAAAAACACAGCCAGAACAACAGCTCCGACACAAACAAAAATATCAGCAACATTAAAAACAGGGAAATTAATCAATCTAAAATCAAAAAAATCAACAACATAACCCCTGAAAATACGGTCAACGGTATTTCCCAAAGCACCGGCAGCCAAAAAGCTCAATCCAAGCTTCAATATGGCAGGTTTTTGTTGGTATGCCCTCAAAAGCCACACCACAACAACTGCCACAACAACTGCCACGATAATAAAAAACACCGTTCCACCCTGCATCATTCCGAAAGCCGCACCTCTGTTTTCAACATAGGTCAGATGGAAAACATCCCGAATCAAGGGAACCGAATCCCCACCCTCAAGAAAGGCTTTCGCAAGAAGCTTTGCTCCCATATCCAAGCCGAATATGGCAAAAGCAATCAAAAAATAAATCATAACTCACACCCGAAAAAACTCAAAATTTACCGAAAACAGCCTGCAGAAACTCTGCAAAGCTGTTCCGAAAAATATATCAAATTTATATAAGCATCGGTTTTCACCGAACAAAACTTATGTATAATATACCGCAATTATTCCTTATCTGAGTCTGTTGCCTCAACATATTCGCCTTTTTCGTTGACAACAAGCTTAGGGAGTTCCATAGTAACCTGTTCAAGTCTTTCAAGAGTCGACATTGCAGCCGTATCGGGCACAGCATCCAGAACACTGGGCTTTGCCGGTGTCACAGGCTTTTCAACAGGCACATTTTTCCTGCCAACCGCATCGGGCATATTGAAGTCCTTGACAATATCAAGCTGAGATGTAAGCAATGAAATAATTCTGGTTCTGAAAACTTCAATGCTTCTGCGCATTTCTTCGTACTCATAGCTGAGACGTGTTACTTCACGGCTGGCATCCGCCAAAAGCTGAGAAGCCTTGTTTTCAGCATCCTTAATGATATTTTCAGCATTCTTTCTTGCATTCTGAACAACATCATCACCGGCATTCTGAGCCACAAGAATGGCACTCTGCAAAGTTTCCTCCATATTCTTGTATTGCTTTATGGCATTTGACAGCATATTGATTTTGTCTTTGTTAACCTGATTCTCTTTGTAAAGAAGTTCATAGTTTTCAGAGATGACTTGCATAAACTCTTCAACTTCTTCTCTGCTGTAGCCACGTACTTCCTTCTTAAATTTTCGATTTTCAATTTCCAAAGGTGTTAACATAAAAACTTCCTCCATTCCGCAGACCCCACCCAAGGTATGCCCTAAACCATCTTCTCGATACGCACACCAAGCCTGCCTTTTTTTGTTTCAGTAATTTCTTCCGAAATCCTGAATTTTCCCTTTCCCCGAACCGAAAAAACATCTCCGGGTTTAATTTTGGCGGACGGACTTTCCTGCTGTGTCCAATTAACGAACACTCGCCCTTCCGAAATAACAGAAAGGGCTGCGGACCTTGATGTCTTGATTGCCGCCGCTATGACACTGTCCAGTCTGAGCGCCGAAACAGTTGTATTTATAATTTCTGTCTTTCTTTGCGGAATTTCCACCCGGTCAAAATCAACTATTCTCGTCTTGACCCCGTGCCGCCCGATTTTATCAAGATTCTCGGTTATATATCCTGCGATGCTTTCCACAACAAAAACGAAGCAGTGCTCGCCGCAGGGAATTATATCACCAATCTTTTCTCTTTTGATTCCAAGCCCCAACAGACTTCCCAAGAAATCAGGATGTCTCAGTTGCTCCAAATCCCGGCCGCTGATTTCAACCACCGATATCAGCTCCAAAGCATCATCCTGCTCCAGATAATCGGGGAGTGCCACAAAAAGTGTCCTTTCAGCATCAGGAAAACCGCCGCAGAAAACAGTTTGCACCGTACTTTTTTTAAGGTTTTTTCTAACTAATTCAGCTTCAACGGGAGTCAAAAAACCAACAAATTTAATGCAGTTCTGCTTTTCGCAAAGGCTCACCGCATCTTCAGCACGGGCAATAAGCAATTTTTCTTCAGGATTACCGTTCATTAATTGCTCCAGGGAAATATACCCTTGCTCTTGAGTTCATCCTTAAAGTCGCCCATAATGCCAACATTATACGGCGCAATAAGGAAAATACCGTTTGAAACCTTCTGAATATTTCCGTCAAGAGCATAAACTGCACCGCTGAGAAAATCAACAATTCTGCGAGCCACATCACGGTCAACAGACTCAAGATTCATAACAACAGGCTTTTTGCTTTTGAGATGGTTCGCAATGTCTCTTGCGTCCTCAAAAGATTCGGGCTGAAGAACAACAAGCTTCAGCTGAGCGGTTGTATGAATTTTAACAACCTTGCTTCTCTTTCCATCTTCAAAAGTTTCGATGTCTTCTTCCACAGAACCTGCACCTGAAAACTCACTGTTTTCAATCAGTTCATCCTCATATTCGTCATCCTGTGATTCAAAGCCGATAAGATTTAACATTTTATTTACGATTCCCATAATTTCCTCCCGTTTTATATTAAAGTTTAATAATTTACATAGTAAAGATTATATAATATATATCAAAATACGGCGAAAATCAAAATATTCCACCAGCATATAATACATTATAACACACTTTTTTTATTTTGTATAGTCTCTTTTTCCAAATATTCCGGTTCCGACTCTGACCATTGTTGCACCGTGAGCAATGGCAAGGGGAAAATCATTTGTCATTCCCATTGAAAGTTCCTTCATTTCCACCCCTTCAATCCCTGCCGCATCAATTTCTCCGGCAAGAGCCTTAAGACCCGAAAAGACCGTTCCAAGCAGCTCTTGGTCGTCAACAAAAGGAGCTATCGTCATCAGCCCTTCAATTTTTACATTTTCAAGCTGTGCAATATTTCTGCAAAGCTCTTCACACTCCCCCGGCTTTATTCCAAACTTGGATTCTTCACCCGAAACATTGACCTCAAGCAAAATTCTCTGTACTTTATTGTGTTTTTTTGCGTGCTTATCAATTTCCTTCGCCAGTTCAAAGCTATCCACCGAATGAATAAGCTCAACCTTGTCAATTATGTACTTGACCTTGTTTTTCTGAAGATGGCCGATAAGATGCCATCTGACGGGTTTCACACTTTCATACTTCTCCATAATTTCCTGAACACGGTTCTCACCGATATCAGTAACGCCGCAATCAATGGCTTCATTAATCACATCCACCCCATAAGTTTTGGTAACTGCAATCAAAGTCACATCATTAACGTTTCTGCCATTTTCGTCTGCCGAAGCACGGATTTTCTCACGCACCTCCGCAAGATTGTTCTCAACATAAGACATTTTGTCACCTCACCACTTTACCGTCATAAAGATCTCTTCCGCTGATAATCAGCTCATCATAAAGCTTGATGTTGCTTTTGCCAAGCTGAACCGTTTCCGAAACAATTGCCCATTCCTTGTTGTTATAAAGGATGTTCACCGGAACGAACTCCGACTTGCTGTTTTTCAGAACATAAACACCCGTGATATCATCAACAATCCTGATGCTTTTTGAAGGGATTCTGAATCCTTTGTATTCATGCTTGATAAACTGAATATTCGCCACAGAAGTGGAATAAATCATTTCAACATACTTTTCGGATTCAAGCACAAGAACTGATTTTCCGTTCTTTTCGGTAATAATTTTTGAAACCGTACCCTCCACCGGTTCAACACTTATATCCGTGAACCTGATTTTCAGAACATCGCCAATTGCAATATCATCAATCTTATCCGAAGGAACAATTGCCGCAACACTCCACTTGAAGTTTTCAACAACCTTGCCCACAGGAGCGCCGCTTTCAACATACTCCGCTGTTTGATTTTGGATTTGTCCCTTTTTCAGATTTTGCAAAAACTCCACCGAAAGATTCTCAAGAGCGTCCGGCGTAAGAACCTCTTCCATTCCGTCAATTCTTGAAGTAAACGCCCCGGCACTTGGAGCATACACAACACTCTTTTCTATACTGTGTTGTTTTTCGATTTCAGCCTTTCTGTTCCGCAGTTCAGCAAGAACAGCCGAAGTATCAACCGGTTCTGCTTCTCCCAAAGCAATCCTCTTGTTTTCAATCAGATGGTCAATATCAGCCCTGACATTAACAAGGTCTTCAAAGGAATCGTCATATCCGAATTTGGGGACAGCCCCTATGCTTTTTGCAATTCTCTGCTCAATCTTGGCAGCATCGCCGCTTATAATTTCCATCTCGGCAGAGGAAGCCGAAATACGCTTTATTTCCTGATCAATCGCCTCAAGCTCCTTGTTCGCCTGAACATTTATTTCATTTTTATAAACATTCACAACCGCCTCACCGGACTTAACCCGCTGATCCTCATCCGCCAGACAATACACGTATCCGCCGGAAGGTGCGTATATCACATTTTGTTTGCGAAAAACAAACCCCTCTGCTTCAATAAACTCTTCCTCTGAGCCCGACCTGACAATCATTGTTTCCAGTCTGTCATCATAGCTCAGCATAACATTTATTCCGATATACAGAACAAAAGCAACAACAAGAAACACTATAAAACCTTTACGGCTTTTTTTCTTTCTGGTTCTTTCTGTTTTTTCCATATGGGAACTCCGTTCAAACTCTGCACCTTTTATTCATCATTTCCGCATATGCTCCTCCCGGCACAATAACCTGTGGAACATACACTTTTTATTGTAACACATTATTTCAAAAAAGTAAAACATTTATCAAAAATTTTTAATAATTCTTCATCATTTTCAATCTTCACCCAGTTTATCCGGGGATTGCGTCTGAACCAAGTCATTTGTCGCTTGGCATATCTCCGGCTCTCCATCTTGATTTTTTCCGTCGCCTCCTGAAGGGTCACTCTACCGTCAAAATAATCCAAAAGCTCCTTGTACCCTATTGCCTGCATAGCAGTTGTGTCTCTGCCGATGCCCATTTCCGCAAGACTTCTGACCTCGTCTTCAAGACCTTCCCGAAGCATTTTATCAACCCTTCGGTTAATTCTGTCATAAAGCACCTGTCGGTCTGCATCAATCCCGAAAATCAACGCATCATAAACCGCCTCACGCCGAGCTTCACGGCTATATTCCGTAAAGGTCTTCCCCGTCAGATGACAAACCTCCAGCGCACGGATAACCCTTCTCAAGTTATTGGGGTGTATTTTCTCCGCTGCCTCAGGGTCTTTTTCCGCCAACAAGGTATGCACGGCCTCATTCCCTTCAGTCTCCGCCAATCGCAGCATTTCGGAACAAAACTCCGGCGCCTCGCCAATATCCGGGAAAACAATATTCTCAATAATACTGTCTGCATAAAGCCCGGTTCCACCGGCAAGAACAGGGGCCTTTCCCCGATTGTGCAGTGCATCAATGCATTGCCGTGCCGCCGCAGTAAAATCCGCAACATTGAAGCTTTCAAAGGGCTCCACTATATCAATCATATGGTGAGGAACAGCCTTCTGTTCTTCGGTTGTGGGTTTTGCGGTTCCGATATCCATATGCCTGTAAATCTGCATGGAATCGCATGAAACCACTTCACCGTTCACCCTCTTGGCAATTTCAATGGCAAGAGCTGTTTTCCCCGAAGCCGTAGGTCCCACCACAGCAATAATCTTTTTCAGCATTGTTCACTCCATTTCACCGAAAATCTCAGCTAATAAAACCTTCTAAACAATCCGCTTAAACATCTTTTCAAGCTCACGTTTTGCAAATTCAACCTTTATGGGTCTGCCGTGAGGACAGGTGGTTATGCCTGACTTTTCCAGTTCCTCCACATCCTTGACAACAGTCTCCATTTCAACAAGGCTTAGCTTCTTGTTGGCTTTTATGGCATATTTGCAGGAAATTGTATCCAATATTCTTTCTTCAAAGCTTAACAATCCCGAAGGTCTGCCCTCCGCAAGGATTGAGATAACCTCCAAAGCCAGTTTTTTTATTTCCTCCTCATCCGCAACAAATGGTGTCTGACGGATAAGCACCGAATTTCTGCCAAACTCCTCCATTTCAAAACCCAATTCAAGGAGCTTTTCCAGATTTTCTCTCACAACAGCCATTTCGGAATTATCCACCTCAAGAACAATAGGCGCAAGAAGCAACTGTCCCAAAACACCTCTGTCCTGATAATCTGCTTTAAGCATTTCGAAACGCTTACGCTCGTGGGCTGCGTGCTGGTCAATAAGGAACATACTTTGTCCCTTTTGTGCAATCACATAAGTGTCAAAAACCTGTCCCACAACCGTGGTCACGGGTTCATCGTTGAAAACAAGCTCCGAAGGCTTCACTTCCTCCACATTTTCCTCAACCAATCCCGTCTGAGCGGTTTGAACAGGAATATATTCATCCTGAACTACTTTTGAAGTCGGTTTTTCAGCCTCCAAAACTGCCGCAACCTCTTCAAAATCCCACTCCGCACCCTTTGCAGAAGACGCACCGCCTGAAGGAGACTTAAAGCTCCAAGTCGATGAGCTTTGCGGAAGAGTGTTTGCCATAAAGTCAGCAATAATCTTTCTGTCGGGTGTCTCCTGCTGATACTTTTCAGCCACCGGGGATTTTTTCTCAACAGCCTGAGCCGGCTGAATCTTCTGCGGAACATCAGCGGATACACTCTCCACAGCCTCCGCCTTCGGTATTTCCTGAACCTGAGGAATCTCAGGCTTACGGTAAATGGCATTTTTTACCGCATGGTACACTATATCATAAATTTCTTTCTCGTTTGCAAATTTAATTTCGGTCTTTGCCGGATGGACATTGACGTCCACAAGACTTGGAGCAAGCTGAATATTCAACACAAAGAACGGAAACTTTCCCGTCATAAGCACATTTCTGTATGCTTCCTCAACAATCTTTGAAACAACGTGATTTTTAATATATCTGCCGTTCACAAAAAGGGTCTGGCGTGTTCGGTTACCTCTGGCAAGCTCCGCCTTGCCCACCACCCCCTGAACCGTAACTCCATGTTCGGTATGGTCAACCTCCATGACGCCTTTGGCGTGGTCAATGCCATAAATATTCAGAATGGCATTTTTCAGATTTCCGTCTCCGGAGGTTGAAAACTGTTCCTTTCCGTCACAAATATATCTGAAAGCAATTCCCGGCTTGGAAAGGGCAATTCTTCCGAGAACATCAGCCACATATCCCGCCTCGGTGGAATCCTTCTTCAAAAACTTCATTCTTGCAGGAACCGAAGCAAAAAGATTTTCCACAACCATAACGGTTCCTTCATTGCAGGCAACGGCTTCCTTGGCAGAAGCAACACCGTGATTAACCGTCAGATGTGCACCCTCAAGAACACCTTTCTGCTTTGTGATGACCTCCACGTCCGAAACCGCACAAATACTGGCAAGAGCCTCACCCCTGAACCCCATTGTCTGAATTTCAAACAGGTCATCAATATCTCTGAGCTTGCTGGTTGCATGGCGAACAAAGGCAGACTCCACCTCGTCAAATGGAATCCCCTTTCCGTTGTCCTCAACCGAAATATAGGCAACGCCGCCTTTTTTTATCTCAACGGTAATGCGGTCTGCTCCTGCATCAATGGAATTCTCCACCAATTCCTTCACAACCGCCGATGGTCGCTCCGCTACCTCACCTGCGGCAATTTTATCCGCAACCGCCTGAGAAAGCACTTTTATTTCAGCCATAGCAAACTCCTTTCTTCACTTTTGAACATTTGCCCATAAAAATATTTCAATCTTCAGGGGGTAGGAAAAATTGTTCTGAACGCACAAACCGAGTCCAAAGCCACAGCTTTGGAACACCCGAAGGCGTACTTGTGTACGTCGAGTGGCGAGGCTTGTTCGTAGCAAAAAGGATGTTCCTTCCTTTTTGCGGTCAGGGCAATTTTAACACCACCTGCATTAAAGATTTTCCGCCTTTGCCTTCAAAGCATATAATTTTGTTAACGCCTCCATGGGCGACATATTATCAAGAGCAAGTCCCTTTATTTCAGCAACAATCTCATTTTCCTCAAAGCCCATAAAGCTGAGCTGATCCTCAAACAAATCTTCGCTCTTCTTTTTGGCAATTTTCTTCTGCGACACTGACGCCGCACCACCACCGTCACGGATTTCAAGCTCCTTGAGGATTTCCTTGGCACGTCTGGTAACTTCTTTTTTAACACCGGCAAGAGCCGCAACCTCAACACCGTAGCTTCCGTCAGCTCCGCCACGGATAATCTTTCTCAGGAAGGTGATGTCATCACCGTGTTTCTTAACCGCAATGCAGTAATTCTTCACTCCGTCAATACGATCCTCAAGCTCGGTCAACTCATGATAATGAGTTGCAAACAAGGTCTTTGCTCCGCATTTTTTCTTATCTGCCATAAATTCAACCACCGACCAGGCAATTGCAAGTCCGTCAAAGGTACTTGTGCCACGACCGATTTCATCAAGAATCACAAGGCTCTTGGCAGTTGCATTATCAAGGATATATGCAACCTCATTCATTTCAACCATAAAGGTACTCTGTCCGGCAGAAAGGTCATCAGATGCACCGACACGGGTGAAAATCTTGTCAACAACACCTATTTCAGCCGATGCTGCAGGAACAAATGAACCCATCTGCGCCATAAGGACAATCAATGCCGTCTGTCTCATATATGTAGACTTACCTGCCATATTGGGGCCGGTTATAATGGCAATCTGCTTTTTGTCGCCATCCAGCTCGGTATCATTGGGAATAAACATACTGGTTATGTTTTCAACAACAGGATGCCGTCCGTCCTTGATAACAATCTTGTCGGAAATACTCATATCAGGCATAACATATCTGTTCTTTTCCGCCACATAAGCGAAGGAACACAAAACATCAATGGTTGCCAGAGCATAAGCCGTCATCTGAATTCTGCCCACCTGCTCCGCAACAATGTCACGCACCTTGCAGAACATATCGTATTCCATATTCACAATCTGGCTTTCAGCCTCAACGATTTTCTCCTCAACTTCCTTAATCTGAGGAGTTATGTATCTCTCACAATTTGAAAGTGTCTGTTTTCTCACAAAATAGTCGGGAACATCCGAAGCATTCAGCTTGCTGACTTCAAGATAGTAACCAAACACACGGTTATAGCCCACCTTAATATTCTTTATGCCGGTCTTTTCCTTTTC
>JAZNLK010000116.1:0-4683 GCA_045579055.1 Clostridia bacterium | reverse complement strand
TTATGGTCATTCCGAAAATCTCGCTTCTCCTGAACTCTGGGAAGTATATGACGCGGACAAACATATATGGAAACACACAAAACGTGTAACAGACCCCGGAACATTGGTTTTCGATGAGGGTGATGCAGTATCAAGAAAATTGATTCCGTCATTCAGGGATATGCAGTTTGTGTGCCGTGAAAATGAAGAAAAACCATTTGTTATCAGTGATGAAATGACCGAAGACCTTGATATGTTCTGGCATTTTGACAGACTTCTGG
Source organism: Clostridia bacterium (assembly GCA_045579055.1). Classification (GTDB taxonomy): domain Bacteria; phylum Bacillota; class Clostridia; order Monoglobales; family Monoglobaceae; genus SIG440. The sequence continues at coordinate 4,423 of JAZNLK010000116.1, read as the reverse complement.
TGTATGGTGAATCAAAAGGTGAGAAGTTTCCGGTTCCGGCTGTTGGAGCTACACCTGAGTATGCAGGTGATTTATATCTGCGATGTGATATGGGAAACCCTGGTGAAGTATTTGACTCTATAGAAATAATTTCACGTTCCATTGCATTTACAGTTATGAATAATCCGAATGTTACCATAGACAATATCTGTATGAAGTATTATTGCTTTGGTGTTGCTGCTTGCGATGTAAAAAAGCTTCGGGTATCCAACTGTGAAATCGGTTGGATTGGCGGAAATATTATGAGCTTCGGGGGTGGTGACCCCAATTATCCTGAGGGCAGACGAGGCTCGGTGACACGTTACGGTAACGGAATTGAGATTTACGGCTCCTGCGAGGATTATACGGTTTCCAACTGTTATATCTATCAGAGCTATGATGCAGGTGCAACCCATCAGGCGTGCATTGCAAAGAAAAAGACCATGACTGCTGTGCGGTATACAGACAATATAATTGAAAACTGCGTGTACGGAATTGAATATTTCCTTGATTCAATGGGTCAGGAGTTGGGAAGTTATATGGACGATATAGAAATGAGCGGAAACATCATCAGGCTTTCAGGCTATGGCTGGGGACAGCAGCGTCACAATGTGGACACTCCTGCACTGATAAAAGGCTGGAGCTATGAAAATCCTGCAACCAACTTCCGTATTTATAACAATATTTTTGACAGGTCGGCATACAGAATGCTTCATTTGGTTGCTAAAAAAGCTGAATCCTGTCCCGAAATGCACGACAATACATATATTCAGCTTCTTGGCGGCATGATTGGGCAGTATGGTGCAAATGAAGTGAAAGAACCCGAGATTGAGATTTTTGACAAAGATGCAGAAGAAAAAATTCTTAATATCTTTGGGGATAAAAATGCAAAGGTATACTATATCGAATAGTTTTACGGTGTTGCGGATTTGGTACAAAAAATGGTTTGCAGATTTACCATAAAAGCTGTAATTTTTCCAAAAAGAAAGGAAGGAAGAAAAATGAAAAAAATTATTAGTTTTATGCTGGTTATCGCGATGATGGCGGCAATGGCGGTGGCTTTTTCGGGATGCGGCGAAGAAAAGTCCGGAACAAAAAGCGGAAAGCTTGTTGTTTATGGTATGGCGGGCGGAACCGACCCGGCTAAACAGTATGTTGATGCATACTACCAGGAAAAATGGGCGGCAAACACCGACTATGAGATTGAATGGATTGGCGGCGACTTCAGTATGATTATGGCATCGGGAGATTATCCTGATATTGTTGTCGGTTCGTTTTTCCAGGCTGCTGATGTTGCAAAGTATGCATCTCAGGAAGTGCTGATTCCTATGGATGAGTATATTTCGGAAGAAAATACTCCAAATATTATGAGAATGTTTAACGAGCAACCCACAACAAAAGCAACTGCAACATCACCCGACGGACACATTTATGCTTTGCCTTCATACAACGGTAATATGGGTGCATTTATCGAAACCTGCTGGTGGATTAATATGGAATGGCTGGACAAACTGGGCCTTGAAGTTCCCACAACACTTCCTGAACTCAAAGAAGTTCTTAAAGCTTTTAAGACAGGTGATCCCAACGGAAACGGTATTGCCGACGAAATCCCCATGTCTTTCTATAATGAAGGGGCGTATAGCTATCCCGAAACACTTCTTTCGTGTTGGGGTATTGCAACCAAGTTTGGTATGTATGACTGTTATCTGAATGTTCAGAACGGAAACGTTAAATTCACTCCCATGATGGACGAATGGAAGAAAATGATAAAGTTCTATGCCGAACTCTATAAGGAAGGCCTTCTTGATATAGAATGTTTCACATATGAATCAAACACCTGGAATTCAAGACTTAAGTCTGATACTCCTGTTGTTGGCGTGCTGTTCACAAACGGAAATTATTTTGATGCAGACAGCCAGTATAAGCTGATTCCCCCCATTAGTGCGGACGGACAGATTACACCGGTTGTACATATTCATCCCGGCTCAATCGGTACAAAGAATCAGGTATATGTTACATCAGCCTGCAAGGATCCGGTTGCAGCAATGAAATGGATTGACAGCTTCTATTCAAAGGAAGCAACAATCACCAACTGGTACGGACCGACGGATGATGAGGTTAATGATAAGGTTAATGCAACATTCCACAAGGATGGGGATATGTATATGTGGAATGATCCTGCGGAACAGGGCTATGACTCCATTACAAAAATGTACTACGGAAATTCAATGGGTGGACCACATATTATGGGATATATCAATCTTGAAGAAGATCGTGGAGTTTTGATTGAAGATACTGATGTATTCAAAACTTTTGATGCGGTTTGGGAAATGTATCAGCCATACATCGACACAGAAACCTGGCCCCGCCCCTACTATGACCTTGATGATGCGTCACGCATAGGGGTTCTTCAGGCGGATATCTTTAACTTCGTTGAACGTAAAAAGGCGGACTGGATTCTGGGCAGAGCCAATGTGGAAACAGACTGGGATTCATATATAAGTCAGCTGAAGAAGCTCGGTGCTGATGAACTTCTTGAAATCAATCAGAGAGCTTATGATGTATTTAGTGAAGCTATGATTGGAATTGAAAAATAGAATTTAGTACTAGAATTTAGTACTAGAATTTAGTACAAAAACAACAGCCAAAACTCGCAAAATTGCGGGTTTTGGCTGATTGCTGAGTTGTTATGAAAGAAAGTGATTTTATGTTTGAAAAGGTAACACCTGAATCGGTGGGTGTTTCTTCAGGGAATATCGAAAAGTACATCAGACTTTTTGAAAGATATCACCTGCCAATACATTCGGTTATAATGATGAGACGCGGAAAGGTCTTTTATGAAAACTATTGGAAGCCTTTTGATAAGGACTATCTTCACAGAATGTATTCCATAACAAAAAGCTATGTGGGAATTGCCATGGGCTTTCTTATTCAGGATGGGCTTGTTGACCTTGATGCACCTGCGGTGAATTATCTTGATGAGGAAATAACAAAAAATGCAGGAGAATATGTAAAAAAGCAGACCATCCGCAATATGCTGATGATGTGTACCGGTGGAACTTGCAAGGTAAGTCACTTTTTTGCGGAAAAGCCTGCAGACAGACTGAAACACTATTTTGACCGCTCTGCTCCTGAATATAAAGAGGTATCACATATTCCGGGGACGCTGTTTGAATATGACAGTACAGGTTCATTTGTGCTCGGTGCAATCGTGGAGGAGGTCAGTGGAAAAACACTTCTTGAATACCTGAGGGAAAAGCTCTTTGATAAGATAGGCGTTTCAAAGGATGTGTACATGCTTCAAAGTCTCGGTGGGCATGCGTGGTCTGATTCGGGCTTGATTTGCACTGCTATGGATTTGGCAAGAACGATGCAGTTTTTGCTTGATGGAGGTAAATGGAACGGTGAACAGCTTCTTGATGCGGATTTTATTAAGAACGCAACATCGAATCTGATTTCAACCAATGAAACAGGATATGTAGGACAACGTAGCTGTGGTTACGGGTACCAAATATGGAAGACCGAACATGAAAGTTTTGCTTTCTTTGGGTTGGGAATGCAGTATGCAATGGCTGTGCCCGAAAAGGATATGATTTTGGTTGTTAACGGCTATTGCCAAGGCAGTCTTATTGCAAAATCAATTATTCTTGATAGATTTTTTGAAGAAATTGAAGAACCGGCAGTTGAAGGTGAGCTTCCCGAAGATTCGGATGCACAAATGGCGCTTCTGGAATACTCAAAGGGACTTGAACTTTATTCCCTGAGGGACAGTTTTGAAGATAATGTTGCATCTGAAGTCAGCGGAAAAGAATTTGTTATGGATAAAAACCCCATGGGAATTTTAAGAATGAAGTTCACATTTACCGATGATGTCTGCACTCTTGACTATACAAACGAACAAGGGGACAAAACAATATACTTCGGAATTGAAAAAAATGTTTTTGGGGTATTTCCGCAGGAAGGTTATTCCGATATGGTGGGAAATGAGTATGCTCCCGGAAATTACTATAAATGTGCATCAAGTGCGACGTGGACACACGAGAGAAACTTACAAATTCTTGTTCAGGTAATTGACAAGTATTTCGGAAGACTATTTATGCGTGTGACATTCACAGAAGACGGAAAGTTAGCGATTTCGATGCACAAGGACAGCGAAAACTTTATGAATGAATATCAGGGATATGCTGAAGGTACAGCGAAACTGTGAAATTAAGAATTAAGGAGAAAAAATTATGCGTTACGTAGACAACAAAGCGGAAGAATTGAAAATAGCATACATAGGCGGCGGCTCAAAAGGTTGGGCTTGGGGTCTTATGTCAGACCTTGCCACATCGGGCGATATGAGCGGTGATGTGTATCTTTATGACATTGATTTTGAAGCCGCAAAGGCAAATGAGGTTATCGG
>JAZNLK010000115.1:0-6101 GCA_045579055.1 Clostridia bacterium | reverse complement strand
TGTTTCCTGGGGTAACTAATTTGAGACAATAGTGAAGAGTTGAGGTTGAAATGCTTGGGCGTTTCTTCCGTGACGATTCGTTATTCTCGTTTAAACTTTGGGTAAATGATTAAATGAGCCTCCCCTGTGCAAGGGGAGGTGTGTCGGCGAAGACGACTCGGAGGGGTTGTAAAAATAACAAGTGAAGACAATCCCTCAGTCTTTGCCTTCGGCAAATCCAGCTCCCTTTACACAAGGGAGCCAAGACTAATGACAAACTTCGTTTGTCATTCTGAGCGAAGCACAGCGTAGTCGAAGAATCTTGTTTTTTTAGATGTTTTTAAGATGCAACGAATCAGCTCAGTATGACAGATTGATGGCTTTGTTATCAATCTGAGCTCCCTTTATACAAGGGAGCCAAGATTGCGGAAGGTTCGGAAATTGACGAGAGGTGGGAAGCTCGGATTCCCCCTCTTTCAAAACATACAACTTGTTTATTGCTTTTTTAGGTACGACATCCTTGGCAATGGGTTGTATGCTTTGAAAGAGGCAACATACCTCTGCTAAAAAAACAAAAAAGGAGCAAATAACTTATGACACGCAGTAAAATCATTTCACTATTATTAAGTATTGTTATGCTAATCGGAATTTTTCCGATAAACATATCGGCGGCCGATAATGATAAGACCTTGCGCACGGTTTATCTGCATGCCCAAGGAGAAAATCCGCAGGTGACCACAAATAACAGTACAGTATATATGGGTGAAAACGCAGATATATATTTTGCGGTAGATAATCCAAACAAAGGAGAATACGATAAAGCATCCAATACGCATAAAGAACCGCAGTATGATATGAACGGCTATAGGATTCGTATTTGCTTTGATCCTGAATATTTTGACTTTGTTGAGGGAAGCAACGCTTCGCCTATTGACTATACCATTCCTGACCGGAAGTTTCCTGATTCCGGCAGTAATGATGAAAATGTCGGCGACGGCACTGTTGAGGATGTGCCTCAAAGTGTGGGATATTTTGTTTACAAGCCAACAGGTAGCGGAACTTATACCCTCGGCACAAAAACATACAAGACGGCTTTTGTGACTGTATTCTACAGCGGCGGTTATGTTCCGCAAAAAGAGGACGATAATCAGCCCTGGTATAACCTTGCAAAGCTTTCTTTGAATCCCATAAAGCCCGGTAGCACTGATGTGTTTATTGATTTAGATAGTGGTGACGAAGAATATGCTTTTGAGTTATTTGCTAAAAATCAAACTGATGAGCTTGATGACCAGACCTTTGATTTTGATGCCATAAACGGTGGCTATCATCATATCCTTATAAAGGACAAGTCAAAGCCTGCACCTCCTATCGCTACTCCAACATCGGGCACGTATGTTGAAAAAGTAACGGTTGAGCTTGAACATGAGGACGACCTGCCCATTTATTACACAACAGACGGAAGTGAGCCGACAGGAAGTTCCACAAGAATTAAATATGATGGACCCATTGAAATTACTCTTGATACAGAAATAAAGGTTTGTGCATACCGTGAAAGTGATGGCAAATATTCAAGCACAGTAAGCTACGACTACAAGATTCTTCCGGACAGACCGTATTTGTTCGATGAAGATAAGGTTCTTTTGCCTGATATAAATACTCTTACTACAAAAACTGATGTTTATGTTTCTGACAAGAATATATTCGGAAACATAGAAGACGGTAGTGAGGTTTATTATACATTTTCGGATTTGGATGCTGAAAATCCGGTGATAGGAGACAATCCGGAAACAAGCTGGGTTAAGGTTTCCAAGCAGGGTCCCGTTATAGAGATTGATAAAAACCTGACTGTTAGACTTGTGACCAATAAATTGGGAAAATACAGTGAGCCTGCGATATATTACTTCTCAATCAAGCCACTTGCACCTGTAGCAGACATACCTTCAGGTGAATATACTGAAAAAATTGATGTTCGGCTCTCCTGCCAGACTGAAAATGCAACAATCCGCTACACCATAGACGGAAGTGATCCGAAAATAAACGGAATAGAATACACCGGTATTCCGATTACTCTTGCCAAGGACACAACTCTTCGTGCGATAAGCTATTTTGATGGTGAATGGAGTGATAAGGTTTCTTACTATTATTTGTTTAGTTTTTATGATGATTTCGGTGTGGATGCCTTCTATCCCTCCGGCGTATATGAAGGAAGTGTAAATGTTACTCTGACACCTAACAATCCTGATTATACGGTGCAGTACCATACCGGAGACGGTCAGTGGAAGGACTATACTGATGTTCTTAATATTGATACTGACACTGATATAATTGCAAAAGCTGTTGAATTTAATCCCGACGGAAGCATCAAGGCAGAAGGTGAGCCTTATACATTCACATACAAAATAAAACCCTTGCCGCCTGAATTTGCTCCTGAAAGTACACAGTTCACAAACGCAGACAAAATTACCGTTTACACTCCTGAAAGTACGGAAAGCAATACTTCACGCTTCAAGCTTTATTATACGCTTGACGGAACTGACCCGATAACAAGCGACACCCGTATTCTTGCTAATGATACATCCGATACTGCGGTAATTGACATTACAAAATATACTGTTGTAACTGCAGTGGTATTGAAGGACAACGAAAGTTATTCAAGTGTGGTTAAGCATTCATACGATATTGTAACCTTAAAACCTGTTAAACCGCTTACTACACTTCTTCCGGGTCATTACACCCATGAAATCGGAAAAGAAGCATACTCTACTCAATTTATGCCCGTTCCGCAAGGTACACATATTTACTACACAATCAGCTATGATGGAGGCTTTTGTCCCGATCCGATTCCGAATACAGACGGAACATATCTGTATGACGAAAGTGCATTTATTGACATAAAGGGAAACACCGTTATAAAGGCTGTTGCGGTTAACACTTTTGGTGTAAAGAGTGATGTAGGTATTTTCTCTTATGTTATCACCCCTGAAGCACCGAAGGCTGCACCTTCTGCAACAATCGGCGGAAGTAGATTGCCTGTTGTTCCTGTGGATGCGGTTAAGGGAAGTACAGTAAAATATGAAATCGGTGGATTTTCCAATGAGTTTGAGAATTTGGATGATGAGAGATTTTATATTGACACTCAGACCGGTATGGCATATCGAGATCCGGAATGTACTGAGCAGCTTGGTCGATTGAACACAGGTGTAAATTCCGGAAGTGTGACCTTGGAAATTTCTGCTGAACTGGATGGCGTGGAAAGTGATACCAACAGATATACGTATGCCACATCAAATAGTGCAGTTCCGGCACCGCCTTATGCGGATAAAGAAACCGGTACGTACGAAGAAATAAAGATTGATGAAAATAACAATATTTTCAACGTAAAGCTTTACTCTTTGAACAGCGGCGGAAAAATTCAATATCGAATTGACAACGAAGGTTCCTGGGAAGACTATACTGATGAAAACGGCTTGTTCTTTAAACAGGATACAATATTGCAGCTTCGTTATGAGAAAGATGGCAAATACAGTTCGGTTGTAAGTTATGTTTACAACTTTGTACCACTTGCACCTATTATCAGCTTGCCTTCGGGCACATATCTTGCAAGTGAGAACAAAACAACAACCATAAGTCTTCACGAGGATGCACCCGAAGATAAGCAATACAGCATTTGGTACAGACAAAATGGCGAAGCGAAAGACTTCAGATACACCGGTCAGGAGCGTTCGATTAAGCATACTATGTCATTCAAGGCGTATGTCCTTAATGAAGAAACAGGCAGAGTCAGTGCAAATACCATTCATTATTACATCATTGAATCCGGTAGTGCGGTAAGCGGTAGTGTATATATTGCATATCCGTATGATGTTGAACGAATCAGTGCTCATCTGCTCGGTACAGGTGACTATGCTGAAGGTATTAAATTGCTTTCACAGAACAAGACAGCAGATATTCACTATTATTACACATATACAAAGAAATCGGATGGTCAGTCAATAACCACTAATACAGCGGTTTATAATGTAACACGTCCTATTATTCCTACGGCACTTATGGACGATATTACAATTGTAGCTTGGCTTGAAGATGAAAATGGTAAAATAGAAGGTAGTGATGGGCTGTTTGAAATTGACTTTGTACACTTGGATGTTCCTGTTACATCACTTGAAGAAAGCGGAAAGGTTGAGTTTTCTAAGGGAACAAAATACACGCTTATAAATGATTATCCTGCGGATGAAAACATTATTCTGTATTATACACTTGATGGAAGCGACCCTGCAGATGAAACAAACACAAATCGTATAGCCTACAATGGTGAAGAACTGTCTCTGAATGCAGCAACAACAGTTAAAGCTGTATATTACAGTGCTTGCGGAAAATGTGTTGAATGTAAAGTACCCAACAAGCCCGGATGCTGGAGTGGTGTCTATGGCGAGGTCGGAACCTACAAATATACAATTCCCACAACCGTTCACACCGGCGGAGGCGGCGGTGGTGGCGGTGGTTCCACCATTGATAAAACCAGAAAATACACTAAAGATATTTTCGGTAATGAACATCCAACACATATAGGATATATTAACGGTTATCCTGATGGCAGTGTTCAGCCTGAAGGCGATATAACTCGTGAGGAAATCACAGCTATTTTGTATCGTATCACAAATCACCAATATGAAAAACCCTTTGTGGCTACAGGCGATGTATTCCCCGATGTTCATGCCGGCTACTGGTCAACTCATGATATTGAGTATATGGCGGATAAAGATATCGTTTACGGTTATCCGGACGGTGAATTTAAGCCGAAAAGACACCTGACCAGAGCTGAATTTGCTGCACTTATATTCAGATTCACCGAAATGGAAATGGCTGATATCGAAAATCCGTTTACGGACTTTGATGAAAGTCACTGGGCTAGTGATGAAATTCTTGCACTTACAAGCAGCGGACTTATTGAAGGGTATCCGGACAAAACATATAAGCCTGAAAATAACATCACTCGTGCAGAGGTAATGACGGTTATAAATAAATTACTCGGCAGAAAGCCTCTGGAAAGTTATGTTAAATCACTTGAGTTCAATCCGTATAATGACCTTTATGAAAGCAAATGGTATTATGTAACGGTATTGGAGGCAACAATCACTCACAACTACTGGCTTGACAACAAGGGTTATGAATATAAGTGGGAAGATTGGAAGTAATATGAGCACGCGTCCGAGGAAATACAGTTGTTTTCCCGGACACACACAACAACGATTAAAGGAAAAACATCCACCCGCACACACAGCGGGTGGGTGTTCTTTTTCGGGCAAAGACCTACACTCTACTAGCTACGCACAAGTGCGTCTTTTATCGACCTGCCAGTCCTGCGCATTTTTGCTTGCTACCCATAAATGGGTTATCATAGCGAACATTTCTACTGAAGCTTCCGGAAAAACTTAGGCTCCCTTTGGAGTGGGTTCGAACCCCACTGTAATTAAAGCTGTAAAAAAACAGCCCATGCTGTGCATAGACTGTTGTATGGCGGAGCGGGTGGGATTCGAACAAATTAAGGGAAGAAACCCTATGGGGTTTCTTTTTATAGGGCAATTGCTCACGCAATTGCAATCCTGCGCTACAAACACGTCGCCGGCGTGTTTGCTTGACGCTTCGGCATCTCTCAGGTGCTCCCTTTGGAGTGGGCTCGAACCCCACTGTAATTAAAGCTGTAAAAAAACAGCCCATGCTGTGCATAGACTGTTGTATGGCGGAGCGGGTGGGATTCGAACCCACGTCCCTCAGGGGGCATCATGATTTCGAGTCATGTCCGTTATGACCACTTCGATACCGCTCCGTATCTATATATAAACTTTTTTGAAAGTTTATTGCAGTATTAAGTTTTTATTTTGGATGATTTCGAGTCAGTCCGTTATGTCCTGTTGCGGTGCCCGAAATTCTTTGCTCGCACACAGGCTCACAGAATTTCGACCGCTGCCACTCCTTATTGCTCGCTTCATCTGCCACCGGCAGCGCTCGCAAACGTCCCCACTTCGATACCGCTCCGTATCTATATATAAACTTTTTTGAAAGTTTATTGCAGTATTAAGTTTTTATTTTGGATGATTTCGAGTCAGTCCGTTATGTCCTGT
>JAZNLK010000114.1:0-23765 GCA_045579055.1 Clostridia bacterium | reverse complement strand
GGCAGGCGGTGCTGCGTATATGACACGTGAGTCGGACACCGACACGGCCGACCCGAACCGTTCGCAGGGGACAACGCAAAAAAAATCCGATTTGCAGATGCGCAAAGCGGATATAGAGAAGTATGATGCAGATGTTTTTATAAGTATACATATGAACAAGTTTGAACAGTCTGAGTACCGTGGCGCACAGGTGTTTTATGATGATGACTCCGATGAAAACAAGAGGCTTGCGGAATCAATTCAGCAAGAGGTCAAGGATATGTTGAAGGATGGAAACACAAGGGTTGCCAAAGCAACAGGTGACAGCATATTTGTTCTCAGAGATAATAATATCCCAAGTGCTTTGATTGAATGTGGTTTTTTGTCAAACCCGGAGGAGGCAAAACTTCTTTTAACGTCGGATTACCAAAAGAAACTTGCGGAAGGAATATATACAGGTCTTTTAAAATATTTGAGCACTCGGAAATAAACCTAATGAATTTATCCGTTTATCATTTTGTTAATGTCACGTTTAAGGCGTGACATTATTCTTTTTTCAAGCCGAGAAATATATGATTGGGAAATTCCAAGCATATCCGCAACTTGCTTTTGCGTTTTTTCTTCGCCTGTGCCGTTTATACCGAATCTGAGATGCATTATTTTTTGTTCCCGGTCCGAAAGCTTTTTCATCGCAATCATAAGAAGCTCTTTGTCAACTTTGTCTTCGATTCTTCGTTGTGTGATGTCGTTGTCTGTGCCCAGAACATCCGAAAGCAGCAGTTCATTTCCGTCCCAGTCTACGTTCAGGGGTTCGTCAATTGAAATATTGATTTTATTTGAGCTGTTTTTTCGCAGATACATAAGAATCTCATTTTCGATACATCGTGAGGCGTATGTGGCAAGCTTGATGTTTTTTGTAGGATTGAAAGTATTTATTGCTTTGATAAGCCCGATTGAGCCAATGGAAATCAGATCTTCAACCCCGACTCCGGTGCTTTCGAATTTTTTTGCAATATAGACTACAAGCCTGAGATTATGTTCGATAAGGGTTGATTTTGTTTTTGAAGGCTCAATATTATTTCGTAGTTTTTCGATAAGGATATCTTCTTCAGCCGGGGATAGCGGAGCGGGTAGGGTTTCGGCTCCGCCTATGTAGTGAACGTTTTTTTTGCGTATGAACAATAGTCTGATTTTTTTATACAGTTGAACAAGTTTCATATTTATTCACAACCTTTCTTGTATTTGTTTCCAGTAATTCAGGATTTAGAATTGCGGAATAATCGGCAAGCTTTGTGTTTGATATTCCCACAACGGAGTGCAGGATTTCTGTGTTTTCCAAGAGGATTTTGTCGGGTATAAACCCATGCATAAATGAATTTGAATTGTCAACGGTGCAAAATGGAAGAATTCTATACCGACGGTTATTTTTTGGAAAATCCGAGGGTAGCAGTTCTGAGGCGGTTTCGGGTGAGATGATGAGTGCCGGTGCACCTGAAATGGGTTCCCGCAAATTACAGCCTGTATCACAAAGTGCTTTTACGGTGGTGTTTTTACCGTTAAAAAAAATTTGCACATCAATGACCCTCCTGGCGTATTCCAGTTTTTGTTTTTTTATAAAAGAAATTGTAAAAACAATTGCACAGGCGAGAAATGCCGAAAGCAAAATAATACCGGGGCTTATATTCAGATAGATTATGCCGTTTGAAATAACTGCTCCCATGGTTGTTCCGAAATCGGTTGCAAAGATTAATGCAAACAAAAATCCGCCAAAAATCAGATTTACAGAAAAAAACACCACGGCATTTTTAAACAATCCGACTATATTGTCTGCCGGGAAGGATAATCGAACGGTAAGTAACCAGAACAGGATTTTAAAGATAGTTGAATACATAAAGGAAATTTGCGGGAAAAACATTACCGAGGCATAAAGTGCACAGAGCGCGGAGCTTAAAAGCAATCTTATTATGTGGAGTTTCACTTTCAAAAAAAGCGAAGTTGCAAAAATGGTTGCTGAGTTCATCAGAAAGTTCAGTAAAAACAGTATGTCTATGTACACAATGGCCTCCACGGCAAACATCCTTTCAATTTTATATTTTGATTATACCATTTTGTCCGCAAATATTTTGTCACAAGAAGTAGATTACAAATGTAAAAAAATGAGGAGTATTGACGTTGATTTATTAAAAAAACATATTGAAATATTTGAGAATATATGGTAAAATGTTTTTATCAAATAATGACAGGAGTTTTATAAATGAAGAATATTACATTTGATTACAAAACCGCATTAGGTTTTTTGAGAGAAGAGGAAATTGTTAACGTTAAAGAACAAGTGAAGGCGGCACACAACGCACTGCATAATAAAACAGGTGCAGGCAATGACTTTTTGGGATGGGTGAGCCTTCCGCAGGACTATGATAAGGAAGAATTTGCCAGAATAAAGGCGGCTGCCGAAAAAATTAAAAAAGATTCCGATGTTCTCATTGTTATCGGAATTGGTGGTTCATACTTAGGTGCTAAAGCGGCAATTGATTTTCTTACAGGTCCTTTCTATAACTATACATCAAAAACACAGATTTTCTTTGCGGGCAACAGCATAAGTCCCAACTATATCAACGGGCTTCTGAAGTCAATTGAGGGTAAGGATGTTTCAGTGAATATCATTTCAAAGTCCGGAACAACAACTGAACCTGCGATTGCGTTTCGTATTTTTAAGGAATATCTTGAAACCAAATACGGCAAGGAAGAAGCAAAGAAACGTATTTATGCCACAACCGACAAGGCAAAGGGTGCACTTAAAAATCTTGCTGACAAAGAAGGCTACGAAACCTTTGTTGTTCCTGATGATGTGGGAGGAAGATTCTCGGTTCTTACTGCTGTGGGATTGCTCCCAATTGCTGTTTGCGGTGCAGATATTGACAAACTTATGGCAGGTGCTCGTGATGCTATGGATATATATGCCGGTGACGATGTGTTTGAAAACGACTGTTATATGTATGCGGCAATAAGAAATATTCTCCATAGAAAAGGCAAGAATATTGAAATGCTTGTGAACTACGAGCCTGAATTGCAGTATTTCATTGAATGGTGGAAACAGCTTTACGGCGAAAGTGAAGGCAAGGATCAAAAGGGTATTTTCCCGGCAGGGGCAAGCTTCTCCACCGACTTACATTCAATGGGTCAGTACATCCAGGACGGTCTCAGAAATATTTTTGAAACGGTTCTTTATGTTGAAAATTCAAAGGAAGATATAGTTGTGGGCACAGATCCCGAAAACGTTGATGGTCTCAACTTCCTCAGCGGCAAAACTGTTGATTTCGTAAACAAAAAGGCTTTCGAAGGTACTTTGCTTGCACATACAGACGGAGGAGTTCCCAATCTTGTAATCAAGCTTGCTGCTCTTGATGAATATACGCTCGGTCAGCTTTTCTATTTCTTTGAGAAAGCATGCGGCATCAGCGGATATATGCTTGGGGTTAATCCCTTCAATCAGCCCGGTGTTGAAAGCTATAAAAAGAATATGTTTGCACTGCTTGGAAAACCGGGATATGAGGCAGAAAAAGAAGAACTTGAAAAAAGATTAAAATAATTGAAAAAAAGTATTGTTAAATTGGAAAATCTATGATATACTTATGATAAGGAAAAAATACACTCAGGTGTATTCAAATATAAAGAAGGGCGGTATAGCTTATGATTAAAATTCACATTGGCCTCAAAGGCACAGGCAAAACCAAAAACTTGATTAATGACGTTAACGGAGCATTGGCTCTTGAAAAGGGTAACGTTGTATGCATTACAGAAGGTAATCGCCTTATGCATGATATTGACAGAAAGGTCAGAATGATTAACACTGAACAGTTTGATATAAAGAATTTTGATATGTTTGTGGGTCTCCTCAGCGGAATAATTGCTCAGGATTTTGACGTTACACATATATTTATTGACAGTGTATTCAAGAGTGTTCCGGCGGAATCAATGGCAAGCATAGATGAACTTATTTCTGCAATAGAAAAGCTCGAAGAAAAGTTTGATACATCATTCACACTGATGGTCAGTGCTGATGCATCCGAGGCAACAGATTTGGTTAAGAAGTATATGGCTTAATCTGCTGGTGGGATGGCAAAGACGACAACGTGACAATCTGAGGGGAGCGGTCGGTTTTGTATATAAAATCGACTTTGCTCCTTTCTGTGTTTTAAATCCGACGTCAAATTTTGATGGATTATGTCGGAAATTCAATTAGAAAGGCTGTAAAAAATTATGCAGTATATGAGTACCAGAAACAGCGGCATAAGAGTTAAATCGGCTGCTGCAATTAAAAAGGGTTTGTCTGAAGAAGGCGGTCTTTTTGTCCCTGAACAGATTCCGCAGATTACTCTTGAAGAAATCGGCAAACTCGCAAAAAAAGACTACATTGAACGTGCGGTTTTTGTTCTCAAAAAGTACCTTACGGACTTTTTGGTAAAAGAAATCCGGGAGTGTGCTGAAAATGCTTACGGCGGCGGAAAATTCGATACCGAGCATCCGGCTCCGCTGGTTAATATTGATGATGAATATAATGTTCTTGAACTGTGGCACGGTCCTACCTGTGCATTCAAGGATATGGCACTTCAGATTCTTCCGCACCTTCTGACAAAATCAATGCAGAAGACCGGTGAGGACAAAACGGTTGTTATTCTTGTTGCAACTTCCGGTGACACCGGAAAAGCTGCACTCGAAGGCTTTAAAGACGTTGAAGGAACAAAAATTATTGTTTTTTATCCAAGTGAAGGCGTAAGCAATATTCAGAAGCTTCAGATGATAACTCAGGAAGGAAAGAATGTTTTTGTTTCGGGCATCAAAGGTAACTTTGACGATGCACAGTCGGGTGTAAAGACAATATTTACCGATGAAAAAGCAAATGCTGATTTTGCAAAGAATAACTGCGTTATGTCATCTGCAAACTCAATCAACTGGGGAAGACTTGTTCCTCAGATTGTATACTATGTTTCAGCTTATTGCGATATGGTTGAATGTGGCGAAATTGAACTCGGTGACAAAATAAATATCTGTGTTCCAACGGGAAATTTTGGGAACATTCTTGCTGCGTATTATGCAATGCGTATGGGTCTTCCGGTGAACAAACTTATTTGTGCATCAAATGCAAACAATGTTCTGACCGAGTTTATCAAAACAGGTGAATATAACAAGAATCGTGAGTTCCACACAACAATTTCACCCTCAATGGATATTTTGATTTCCAGTAATCTTGAAAGACTTCTCTTTGATTTGTGCGATAATGATGACAAGAAGGTTTCAAAGTGGATGTCTGACTTGAAGGAGAAGGGTGAATATAAAGTTACTGCGGATGTAAAGAAAAAGATATCAAAGCTTTTCTGGGCAGGCTTCTGTGACGACTATTTCACAAAAGAATGTATCTTCAAAACTAACAACGAGTACGACTATACTGTTGATACTCACACAGCTGTTGCTATTGATGTATACAAGCAATATAAGGCGGAAACAGGAGATAACACAGCTACGGTAATCGCATCAACTGCAAGTCCTTTTAAATTTAACCAGAGTGTTCTTTCTGCTCTTGGCAAGGATGAAGAAATCTGTGGTAAGGATGATTTCGAACTTCTTGATATCCTTAAAAAGGCTTCAGGAATGGAAATTCCTGCATCCTTGGGTACACTCAAGACCAAGAAAAAGAGATTTGAAAACGTATGCGACAAAACTGAACTGCTTGACACAGTAAGCAAGTTTATCAGCAAATAATTGCAATGCGGCTCACGTTATCCGTGAGCCGCATTTTAGAGAAAAAAAGGAGGTGGTGTTTTGTGGCAATTTATGCACTTGCAGATTTACATTTGTCTTTCGGGGCAGATAAACCGATGGATGTTTTTGGACCAAAATGGGAGAACTATACGGAGCGAATCAAGGAAAACTGGCAAAGCACCGTATCCAATGACGATTTGGTGATTATCCCCGGTGATGTATCCTGGGCTACATATTTGTCCGAAGCTTATGATGATTTTAAGTTTATAAATGACCTTTCGGGAAGAAAAGTGATTATAAAGGGCAACCATGATTATTGGTGGACAACCCTGAAAAAAATGGAAGAATTTCTTGCGGAAAATCAGTTTGATACAATAAAAATATTGAATAATACGGCAATGGCTTTTGAAGACGCAGCAATTTGCGGAACAAGGGGATGGTCTGTGCAGGAAAATAATGATGAGGATGACGAAAGAATTATTGACCGTGAGAAAAAGAGATTGATACTTACCCTCGAAGAAGCATTGAAACTAAAAAAAGAACGGCTGATTGTGGGGATTCATTATCCGCCATTTGACCGTCAGGGCGAAGAGAACGGATTTCTTGAAATAATGAGAAATTATGATGTGGATATCTGCGTTTACGGACATCTCCATTCGTATGCACATAAAAATGCAGTAGAAGGTGATGTTAACGGTATAAATCTTCGACTTGTGGCAGGAGATTTTGTGGACTTTACACCTGTAAAGCTTTAGTTTGGCGAATTTGACATATAAGTCATGTGTTGAAAAAGCAGCAGTTTTTGTGTTCGGAAATCGTGCTTGCAAGGCTATGTATATGTAATATATGTGCGAATTTGGTCGTAATACATAATAATGCATAAAAATACCGGTGAAATTCGGTTAAAAAATATTAAAATGCCTATTGTAAATTGGAAATTGTTGTGTTATAATGTTATGCAAATGATTATAATAGACGAGTATGTCTTGAGAAGTACAGAGAGGAATGTTTTAAATGAGTACAGTAGAAAAGAAAGAAAAAAATGTTGTAGAATTTGAGTTTTCAGTAAACGGCGAAGATTTCAGAGCAGCTATTGAAAAAGCTTACAGACAGAACGTAGGCAAAATCAACATTCAGGGCTTCAGACGTGGTAAAGCACCCCGTCAGATTATCGAAAGATATTACGGCAGCGAAGTTTTCTTTGAGGACGCTGTCAACATCGTTCTTCCTGATGCATATGATAAAGCAATTGACGAACAGAACATTGAAGCAGTTGCTCAGCCTGAAATCGACGTGAAATCAATTTCAAGAGAAGATGGCGTTGTTTTCACCGCAAAAGTAACAGTTAAGCCCGATTTCGAACTTGGTCAGTACAAAGATGTTGAAGTTGCAAAGGTTACTTACAGAACAACCGAAAAGGAAATCAAGGGCGAAATCGAAAAGATTCGTGAAAGAAATGCAAGAATGGTTAACGTTGAAGACCGTGCTGCAAAGCTTGATGACACCGTAAACATTGACTTCGAAGGCTTCACCGATGGCGTTGCATTTGAAGGCGGCAAGGGTGAAAGCTTTGTCCTCAAACTTGGCTCAGGTCAGTTTATTCCCGGTTTTGAAGATCAGCTTGTTGGCAAGAATGTTGGCGAAGAAGTTGAAGTAAACGTTACCTTCCCTGAAGAATACCATGCAGAGGATCTCAAGGGCAAGCCTGCATTGTTCAAAGTGAAGATTAATGCAATCAAGGCTCAGGAACTTCCCGAACTTGACGATGAATTTGCAAAGGATGTCAGTGAATTTGACACATTTGAAGAATTCAAGGCTGATATTTCCAAAAAGCTCAAGGAAAAGAACAAAGATAGAGCTAAGAAAGAATTGGAAGACAAAATTCTGGAAACAATATGCAATAACACCGAAATTGATATTCCCGAAGCTATGTTTGAAACAGCAGTTAACAACCAGATTCGTGATTTTGCAATGCAGCTTCAGTATCAGGGAATCAGCATCGAACAGTATGCTCAGTACACAGGCGTAACTCTTGATGCTATGAAGGCTCAGATCAGACCTGATGCTGAAAAGAAGGTTAAAACATCACTGGTGCTTGAAAAGATTGCCAAGGTTGAAGGCATCGAAGTAAGCGACAAGGATGTTGACAAGGAACTCGAAAAGATGGCTGAACAGAGCAAAATGTCTGTTGAAGATATCAAAAAGTATGTTAATGTCGATGATATCAAAGACAGCAAGCTTGTTGAAAAAACAATTGATTTTGTTGTTAAGAACGCTGCAGTTAAATAATGTTGCTTATAAGCTAAGGTTAATCATTTCGATTAACCTTGCTTGTTTTTAGACCAATGTCGAAAAAAGTTGAAAATTTGGAGGTAGATAGTATGTATGATGCAATGATTCCATATGTAATTGAACAGACGAGCAGAGGCGAAAGATCTTATGATATCTTTTCTCGTCTTCTGAAAGATAGAATAATCTTTTTGTCAGACGAAGTTAATGATGCAACAGCAAGTCTTGTGGTTGCACAGCTTCTTTTCCTTGACAGTGAAGACCCAGACAAGGACATCAATCTTTATATCAACAGCCCCGGAGGCTCAATCACTGCAGGTATGGCGATTTATGACACTATGAGATACACGAAGGCAGATGTGTCAACAATTTGTGTTGGTATGGCTGCATCCATGGGCGCATTCCTTTTGTCTGCAGGTGCAAAGGGTAAGAGATTTGCTCTTCCCAACAGCGAAATTATGATTCATCAGCCTCTTGGCGGAACACAGGGTCAGGCAACTGATATTCAGATTCACGCACAGCGTATAATCAAAATGAAGGATAAGCTCAACAAAATGCTTGCTGAACACACAGGTCAGCCTCTTGAAGTGATTCAGAAGGATACTGAACGTGACAATTTTATGTCCGCAGAAGAAGCTCTGAAGTACGGTCTTATTGATAAAATTGTTGAGAAAAGATAGAGAATTATTTGATTTAAAGGAGACAGTTTATGTCAAACAATAATGATATAAGACAGATTCGGTGCTCGTTTTGCGGAAAAACCGAAGACCAGGTGAGAAAACTTATTGAAGGTCCCGGTGTCTATATTTGTAACGAGTGTGTGGATTTGTGTTTTGAAATTGTTGAGGATGAATTTGACGATATTCAGCCTGAAATTACCGAATCTGATATGGGTGAGCTTCCCAAACCTAAAGAAATCAAAGCATTTCTTGATGATTATATTGTGGGTCAGGATTCTGCCAAAAAGGCTCTTTCTGTTGCAATCTACAACCACTATAAACGCATAGGCTACAATGGTGAGAATGATGATATTGAGCTTCAGAAAAGCAATATTTTGCTTTTGGGACCAACGGGTGTTGGTAAAACGTTTATTGCTCAAACTCTTGCAAAGATGATGAATGTTCCGTTTGTTATTGCTGATGCAACATCATTGACAGAAGCGGGCTATGTGGGCGAAGACGTAGAAAATATTCTTCTGAAGCTTATTCAGGCGGCAGATTATGATATTCCCAAGGCTGAAAAAGGCATAATCTACATTGATGAGATTGACAAGATTTCAAGAAAGTCCGAGAATCCGTCTATTACCCGTGATGTCAGTGGTGAAGGCGTTCAGCAGACCCTTTTGAAGATTCTTGAAGGTACGGTTGCGTCTGTTCCGCCAACGGGTGGAAGAAAGCATCCCCACCAGGAATTTATTCAAATTGATACGACAAACATTCTGTTTATATGCGGCGGTGCGTTTGAAGGAATTGACAAGATTATTGAAAGCCGTGTGAATTCAAAGGCTTTGGGCTTTGGTGCCAAGGTTGAAAGCAAGAAGGATAAAAATAGAGGGGATATACTGAAACAGCTTATTCCTGATGATTTGTTGAAATTTGGTCTTATTCCGGAGTTTATTGGTCGTGTTCCGGTTATCACAACTCTTGAATCTCTGGATAAGAATGCACTGAAGATGATTCTCACAGAACCAAAAAATGCGCTTGTGAAACAGTATAAAAAGCTTTTTGAGATGGATGGTGTTGAACTTGAGGTTTCTGACGAAGCAGTTGATGCTATTGCGGACAAAGCTATTCAACGAAATACAGGGGCAAGAGGTCTCAGAACAATACTTGAAGAAGTAATGCAGGATATTATGTTTGAGATTCCGTCGGATTCTTCGATAAATACTGTTACAGTCACAAAGGAATGTGTAACTGAAAAGGCTGCTCCGGCTGTTGTCAGGGATGCCCTAAAGGCAAAAAAGAAAGCTCAGTCGAAAAAAGCCACAACGGATGATAAGTCCGTATGTTAGACAATGCAAAAGAATTTTTTACGAAAGGATTGATTTCTGTGAAAAAGTTTAAATTGTTTTTGGTTATGATTGGTATTATTCTGCTGGTTTCTGCTTGTGGAAAAGAATCCGGGAAACCGATTGAACAGACAAATCCTTCCGGAGACCAGCAAACAACACAGACAGATCCGGATGAACAAAAGGAAAGAAAACTTATTGGTTCCGCTATTATTCCTGAGGAAGTATACTCCTGGTACAAAGTTGAGAGCTATGTAGGGGACATTGATGCGGACGGAGCTGATGAAGAAGTTGTTCTGGCTGCAGATGTTGAATGCGATGAGGAGGGAGAATTCCTCTGGAATGACGGTCAGAATTGGGCACTGTATGTTCTTGACAGGAAAGAAAGCTATCTTTTTATGAAAGAGTATATTAATGCAGGCTATCCGTATTTTGAGGTTTCTGACTATTATATGGCAGATGGTGCCAAACCACAGATTAATTTAATCGTCTCTACCGGAGCAAGCTTCACATTGAAGAGTTTTACATTTTCTGAAGAAGATCATGGATATTTTGAAGAGATTCTTTACAGTACAAAAGACATTACAGAGGGCGGAATAAACACAAGATATTCTTCTTTACCTGCGTATCATAAAGAAGAAGAATAGAGTAATTATTGCATTTTAATTGTAGAAAAGAAAACGGATGTGTTCAGTGGAACACAGCCGTTTTACGTGTAAGATTAAATAATTTTATCGGGGTTAAGAATATTTTTGGGGTCGAATGCGGCTTTGATGCCACGCATAAGCTGAAGCTGGATTTCACCGTAGTCTTCTGAAAGGAAACTCTTTTTGGCAAAACCGATACCATGTTCTCCGGATACAAGACCATTAAGTTCACGGGCTTTTTTGTACAGCTTATCAAAAGCGGAAGCCAGAGTTTTTTTCCAATCCTGCTCACTAAGTTCATCACGGCAGACATAAACATGGAGGTTTCCGTCGCCGGCGTGTCCGAAGGAGGGGATTCTTACGTTAAGCTCTTTTGCTACCTCGTGAGTATAAAGAACGAATTCAGCAACCTTGTTTCGGGGAACAACAACGTCGCACTCGTCCATTTCGGTTGTTGAAGCCTTGATTGCTTCAAGAAATGCACCGCGAGCTGACCAAACAGAGGTTTTTCGCTCATCTGTGTCTACAATTAGTGCATCGGTTGCACCTGCTGCGATGCAGAGTTCAGCAACCCTGTCGATTTCCGATTCCACAACAGATTTTTCGTTTCCGTCCACTGTGAGAATGAGATATGCGGGAGATTTTTTATCGGGGAAGTTTTTGCCAAGGTATTCCTCGCTGAAAAGAATTGTTCCCTGTTCCATAAACTCAATAGCCGTGAGTGATGCACGACTTTTGATGAGAAGAGGAACAGTTTCGATTGCTTTGCTGATTGATGGAAAGGGAACCAGCAAAGAAGTTGTTATTTTGGGTAGAGGAACCAGCTTGAGAACAGCTTCCGTAATGATGCCGAGAGTTCCTTCTGAACCGATTATAAGATCCTTGAGCGAATAGCCTGAACTGTTTTTAACAACCTTTCCACCCAATTGTATAATCTCGCCGGAAGGAAGAACCACGGTCAGGGCACGTACATAATCACGAGTTACGCCATATTTAACAGCTCTCATACCACCTGCATTTGTGCTGATGTTGCCGCCGATTGTGGCACTCTTTTCACCGGGATCGGGGGGATACAGAAAATCGTGTTCTTCGCAAAAACTTGCAAGTTCCATAAGCAAAACACCGGGCTGAACCGTAACCGTAAGGTTCTCTTCGTCAAGTTCAAGAATCTTGTTCATTCCTGTTGTTTCAATCATTATGCCGCCGTGAAGTGCAACTGCCGCACCAACAAGACCGGTACCACTACCACGTACGACGATTGGCATGTTATTTTCATTTGCATATTTAACAATTTGGGAAATCTCTTCGGTTGACATTGCCTTTACCAGAACTTCGGGCATATTTGATATTCCGCCAAGTTCGTCGTGGCTGTAGTCTTCGTTGATTTGGTTGCCTGAGAACACTCTGTCAGAGGAGGTGATTGCGATAAGTTTTTCTATATCTTTTGTTGTAATTTTGTTATACATCAGCGTGTGCCTCCTTTGATTTTTTCGATTAGCATCGGGACGATTTCATAAATGTCACCAATAATACCGAGATGCGATACATCAAAAATTGATGCTTCCGGGTTATTGTTGATTGAAACTATGTAATCGCTGCCTTTCATACCTGCCGCAAACTGAACAGAACCTGAAACACCCAAAGTGATAATGATTTTTGGCTTTACGGTTCTTCCTGAAAGTCCAATTTGGCGTTTTGGTG
Source organism: Clostridia bacterium (assembly GCA_045579055.1). Lineage (GTDB taxonomy): Bacteria > Bacillota > Clostridia > Monoglobales > Monoglobaceae > SIG440. Next base: position 11,381 of record JAZNLK010000114.1, on the reverse strand, counting down.
AAATCCATCCTGCTTCAACAAGAGGTCTTGTTCCTGCAAGCTGTCCACCCAAAAGATCAGCCAGTTCTTTTGCCATTTGAAGGTCAGCTTCTTTTTGGAAACCTCTTCCGCAGGCTACAACAACTTCTGCTTCAGAAATATCAATTTCATGCGGTTTTTGAACGGATGAGAGAATTTCTGTGCCTGACTTTTTCATTTTATCAGTAACGGTCATATTCACTATAATACCGTTTGTATCTGCAGAACGTTCCGGTGCGGCAAAAATCTTATAGCGCACTGTACAGAACTGTGGACGTGCGTTGGGGGTAACAATCTGTGCCATAATGTTTCCACCGAAAGCGGGACGAATCTGAACAAGATCTGTATTTTCTTTCATTTGAAGAATTGTACAGTCTGCCGTTAATCCGGCGTTACAACGTGCCGCAACCCTGGGTGCAAGTGAACGACCGAGGTTTGTTGCGCCAACGAGAATGCTTGAGGGCTTTATCTGTTCAATAAAATCGTAAAATGCAGCAGAGTAGGGGGTTATAGTAAATTCGGCAAATGCTTCATCGTCATAGACGAAAATTTTGTCAGCACCGTAGTGCAATAATTCCTCGGCATATTCGGAAACGTTGTGACCGATAAGGATTCCGTATACCGGATGCTTGATAACGTTTGCAAGTTCCTGTGCCTTGCCCAGGAGTTCAAGTGTCACCGGATGGATTTTTCCTTCACTTATTTCGCAGAATACGGTAACACCTGTCCATTGTGATTTATCAACGGTTGCAACTACGGTTTCTTCTTCCCAGGTGATTGCTCCTGTCGGACCTTTTTTTACGCAGAGCTTACAGCTCTTGCAAGCTGCATTAACCGCCATATTTCCGTTTTCGTATGTAAGTGCATTGAAGGGGCAGATTTTTATGAGTTGTTCTGCAACTTCAGCATTAATTTTTTCCTGATGAATAACAAGTCCCATAAATATCGCCTCCTTAAATAAATTTCTTGTTTTTCATAATACTGTACAACTTTTCTGAAAGTTCTTCAGCTGAGCCTTTGAGCATTTCTTGCTGAACATCCTTTTCGGGCGGGAAAATACGTTCAACCTGTGTGGGTGAACCTTTGAGTCCCAATGTGTTTTCGTCTGCATCCGGGAGATCTGCAACGGAGTATGTTTTGATAAGCTCAGCACAATTCATAGCCTTTTTTCTGTTGTATGAAGGAAGACGTGGAGTGTTTGCATCTTTTTCGATGGTCAGAAGGCAGGGCAACTTTATTTTTGCCGTTTGATGAACACGGTCAAGATCAACTTTAACAGTTATGCTTTCCTTATCCAATGCAATAATTTCGGTAACGTTGGCAATATGCTCAATTCCGAGACGCTCTGCAAGTTCAGGACCAACCTGAGCCGTATCCCCATCTGTGGTTTGTTTTCCGCAGATAATAAGGTCATAGTCACCCATCTGATTAACACCCAATGCCAGAGCATTGCTTGTTGCGGCTACATCGGCACCGCCAAATTTACGGTCAGAGAGGAGGGCGGCTTCGCTTGCACCCATCCAGAGTGTTTCCATAAGAGCCGCTTTTGCCTGCGGAGGTCCCATAGAAAGTGTTTTTACACATCCGTCTGTTTCTTCAGCAATAGTAAATGCAGTTTCCAATGCGAACAAATCATAGGGATTTAGCTTGCTGTCAACACCGTCACGGATAAGAACACCGGTAACAGGATCAACGGCAACTTTGTTTGTGCCGGGAACTTGCTTTACACATACAATAATGTTCATATTCACTTTGTCCTTTCGATATAATAACGATTGTTAAAAATCAATATATTTTGTTTTTAACACAAATCAACAATATAATTATACCATATATGGGGAAAAAGTCAACAAATTCAAGCTTAAATTTTAATAATTTATTGTTAAAATTTGATAATAATTTAACAATGTAAAAAATAAATCCTCATTTGTGAAAAAATGAGGATTTTGAACTTATCCGTTGAGAAAACTGCTTCTTGATTTGTTGCATATTAAAGATATTTGGTGACTTCTTTTACAACTCCGAGAACTGAAACTCTTGTGATATCTGAATTTTCGAATTTTCTGACGGGATAATAAGGATTGATTGATTCAAGCTCAATCCAGTTATGCCCAAAATTGAATTTTTTCACAAAAGCATCTTCGCCGTCGACCATGACAACAGCAATTGAACCGTTGTCGACAGATGACTGAAGACGAACCAAAATTTGACTTCCATCATCAATTAAAGGAGACATACTGTCACCCGAGACGTTCACTCGGATATAGTTTTCGGGATTCGCACCGTAAGGGAGGAAGGTGGGAACAAAGTCATCGGGAGTTTCGTCGGCGAGGCGACCTAATCCGGCAGAAACGCTGTTATAAACAGGAATTTGATAAACATTATCATTCGTAACGGTTTCTGCGACAAAGTCGAGGTTTGGCGTGTCTGAACGACCAAGAAGATAGTCGGAAGAAACGTCAAGAAGTTCTGTCAGATTTGTGACAACGCTAACGAGGGGTTCCTGTTTGTTGTTCTCATATTTGGAAAGAGTTCCTTTGCTCATGCCTCCGTCAAATCTTCTGTTATATTTCATTGCAAGTTCTTCGAGCGTCATATTTTTTGCTTTCCTGCATTCTTTTAATTTATCACCAAAATTATACATATTATATGCACCTTTCTAAAAAAAGTTTCTGAATTCACAACTTTATATATTAACTATAACATATATTAAAAAAAAATGCAAGTAAAAAGTTTCGAAGTTGGAAAATTTTTTAAAAAAGTTATTGACAACGAAACAAAAATGTGTTATTATTTAGAAAAGTTAATACAAACGAAACAAATACAAACAAAAAAGTTTCGAATGCGAAAAAGGAAGGGTGTTTTTTATGACAAAAGTAAAGTTCAATAAAAGAAAGTTTTTCAAGGCAATGTATATTCTTTCGGTTCTTGCCATTGGAGCAATTGCAGAAAACGGTGATATAACAAGTGCGATTGTTTTTAGTGTGTTCATCTAAACTACATATCAGATATGAATCTGATGTACTCTGATTTGCTCATTGGGTGAAGAAACGTGTATTCTTTTGATAGCCTCTTCAAAATCGAAAGAGTGTTGTCACAGGAATCCAGATCAAGAACGATAAGAGTAGGTATTTCTCCGAAAAACGTTAAATTGTGCCAGGCAGCTGAACGAATTGTTCCTTCGATTGTATCTTCGCTGTTCTTGACGGGTAGTATCCTATATTCTGTGTGTGGTTTATGCGTCGGCAGTTGTTTGTCGGTTTTTTTCGTCAGAGTAATCAGTCCATAAATTATTATTAAAGGAATTATAACTAAAATAAAAAGAAAAAAGTTCTGCATAATGGTTCCTCCTTATATTAGGAGTATATGCCTTTGCTGACTTCCGGTTACAAAAACTATGGTTAATATTATATAGATTTCCTCTGTTTTTCTTGGATTATTCTTGGAAATACAGGGGATTTTCTTCTGAAAAAAATTAGCACAGATGCTTGTTGTTATATAAAAAATTTGCTTTTTTGCCATGAATATGATATAATGTTACATACGATGGAGGGGTAACGTGAAATCACGTTATCCACATGATTTAAATTGCACCGTCGAAATTTTCGCACTTCGTGCAAAACGACGATGTGCGTAATCTCCATTATACGCCTTATCTCGCCCACAAATAAGGAGCAGGAGATTTTAAATAATTAATTTGTGGGCGGAAAGGCTATGGAGATTAGTATGAATTTCACACCTTTGAAGGATTTTATGGATAGATTGACAGCATGGAGAATGCCGGGGAACAGCATTTGTGTGTATTACAAAAATCAAGAGGTTTTTCGTTACAGTAGCGGTTATGCGGATGTTGAGACAAAGGAGCCTATGACAGAAGATAAGTATATCAATATATATTCTTGCTCAAAGCCTTCGACGGTTGTTGGCGCTCTTCAGCTTTTTGAAAAGGGTTATTTTCTTTTGGATGATCCTCTTTACGAATATCTTCCGGAGTATAAGGAAATGTACATAAAAAAGGAAAATGGCGAAATTATTAAGGCGAAAAATGCCATTACGATGCGCAATCTTTTTACTATGTCAGCAGGACTTACCTATAATATAAATTCTGACGGTATAAAAAAAGCAAGAGAAATAACAAACGGAAAAATGGACACCGTGACGGTTGCAAAGTGTATTGCATCCGACCCCTTAATTTTTGAGCCGGGAACAAGATGGGGGTATAGCCTCGCACACGATGTGCTTGGGGCGGTAATAGAAGTGATTTCGGGCAAGCGTTTATCTGAATATATGAAGGATAATGTGTTTGAACCATGCGGAATCAGTAAAGTTTCATATAGCCTTACAGCTGATATTGAAAAAAATATGGCAACTCAGTATAAATACAATATGAGCGATGATGCGGATATAGTATCTGCTCAAAAAGGGGTAAAGCAGGCGGGTGAAGGCGGTCTAGTTAAATTGCCGCCACAGCGCACATTGCATATAGGCCCTGAACATGAAAGCGGCGGTGGTGGCATCATAACCACTGTGAAAGAATATGCGAAATTTGCAAATGCATTGGCAAACTCAGGAAGAACAAAAAACGGAGAACAGATTTTATCAAAAGGAACAATTGAGCTGTTGCGTACAAATCAGCTTTCAGAGATTCAGCTGAAAGATTTTAATTGGCCGCAATTGAAAGGTTATGGTTATGGACTTGGAGTACGTACTTTGATTGATAAAGCCCAGGGTGGAAGTGTGGGTCCCTTGGGTGAGTTCGGTTGGGGAGGTGCTGCCGGAGCAACAATTCTGGTGGATCCCGATAATGAATTTTCTCTTTTTTATGCACATCATATGCTTAATCCTCATGAAGAGTTTTATCAACCAAGACTCAGAAATGTTGCATATATGTGTCTAAATCGGTAAAATTTAATTATTATGCAAAAAATAGTTGACTACAGTAGAAAAAGAATGTATAATACTATCGAGTGTATGTATTGTTTTGGAGGTATTACATTATGTTTATGAGATTGAGAACCAGACTTTTTGGCTTTAAAAAGGCGGATGTATACAGTTATGTTGCGGAGATGGATGCTAAGGCATCGGATAGAATAGCTGAAAAGGAAAGTGAAATAGAAGAGCTCAAGGCGAAGCTTGCTGAAAGTGAAGAAAGAATCAAGGAACTTGAAGCCAACCGTGAAGCTGTAATAAATGTTCTCCAGATTGCAGATAAAACAGCGAAAGAAATGGTGTGTGAAGCACAGGATAAAGCTGAAAAAATTCGCAAAGAAACAGAAGAGGAAGTTCGGGAACAGAAGAATAATGTAAACCGGGAAATTGAAATAAAGCGCAAGGCAATAAAGAATTATTATGCGGCTGAAAACAAAAAGATAGATCAGATAAAGAACGAAGTTGAACGTATGAGAAGAGCGTCAATGGATGCAATCCAAAATTTTGAAAGACAACTCCGTGAGGTTGAGCGTATGACCGAAAACAGTGGAGCATATCTGGATTCCGCAAAGGAATATGCTGTCACAGAGTCTGTTCCGGAAAGTTTTGGTGATGTTGAACGCAATATTCCCGTTCATATTGTGGAGACGGTTTCTGAATAGTTTTAAGTAGCATACAAAAAAATAATACATAATATATAGAAAGATGTTTTTATAATATCTTTGAAGAAATACGCTTATCCTTTTAAAGATAAGCGTTATTTTGAGTAATAGTGCAGAAAGGCGATGAGAAAGAAAGTGAATGTATATCTTGACAACAGTTCAACCACAAGAGCCTACAAAGAATGTGCGGAGCTTGTGAGTGATGTTATGTTTAATTCTTACGGTAATCCGTCCTCACTGCATAGAAAAGGTATCGAAGCAGAAAAAATAATAAAAACGGCGAGAGAACAGATTGCCGAAACTATAAAAGCTTCACCGAGCGAGATATATTTCACATCCGGTGGGACAGAATCCGATAATCTTGCGATTTTGGGTGCTTGCAGAGCCGGACGTGGAAAGCATATTTTAAGCACAAATATTGAACATCCGGCTGTGCTCAATACGCTTCAGCATCTTGAAAAGAGGGGTTACGTTGTTGAACTTATCCCTGTTTCGAAATCGGGAGCTGTTGATGTATCAAAGCTTGCCAGAATGATAAGAAAAGACACGGTTCTTGTTTCGTGTATGTATGTCAACAACGAAATCGGAGCTGTTCAACCTGTTGAAAAAATAAGTAAAATCATAAAAAGTGAAAATCCGTATACTGCATTTCATATTGATGCAGTTCAGGCTTACGGAAAGATTTCGTTCACGGCTGCCGGTACAGGTGCGGACTTTATTTCGCTCAGTAGTCACAAGATTCACGGGCCTAAGGGCATAGGGGCTTTGTATGTTAAGAACAAAGCAAAGCTTTCACCGATAATATACGGCGGCGGTCAGCAGGATAACATCAGACCCGGAACAGAAAATGTACCCGGGATTGCGGGGTTCGGGCTTGCAGCTAAAATGAGTTATACTGATTTGGCTGCGAAATCTGCAAGAATGGAAGCTCTGAAAAATCGCTTGCGGGATGGTATTCTTGAAAAGCTTGACGATGTTGTTGTTAACACTCCGGAGCAAAACTCAGCTCCTCACATCCTGAATATTTCTTTCGGATATGTAAAGTCGGAAGTGTTGCTCCATTCCCTTGAAAACGAAGGGATTTATGTTTCTTCAGGATCGGCTTGTTCCAGTCACAAAAAAGGACCAAGCTATGTTCTGACGGCTATCGGAACAGATAAAAAGCTGATTGATGGAAGTATACGATTCAGCTTGTCGGAATTTACAACGGCAGAAGAAATTGATTATACTGTTGAAAAAGTAGTTGAGCATGTGAAAAAAATCAGAAAACTTTTGAAAAGATAAGGCAGGTACTAGTTATGCAAAAGATAGATTTGATACTTTTGAAATACGGTGAGATTGCTCTCAAGGGGCTGAATAAGCCCCTTTTTGAGGGTAAGCTTTTGAATAACATAAAAAGCCGACTTGAAAAAATCGGTAAATTCAGTGTCAGAAAGGCTCAGTCTACGGTTTATGTGGAGCCTCTCGAAGATGGTGTTGATATGGAATTGGCAGTTGAAAGTCTGACCCAGGTTTTTGGTATTGTTAATATTTGTCCTGTACGTAAGTGTGCCAAGGATATGGAAAGCATTGCGAAAACAGCCATAGAATGTATTGGAGATATGAGAACAACCGAAAAAACCTTTAAGGTTGAGGCAAAACGTGAAGACAAGAGCTTCCCTCTTAATTCACCGCAGATTTGTATGGAACTGGGTGGAATGATTCTTTCAGAAATTCATGATATTTCGGTTGATGTACACAAGCCTGATATAACAGTTAATGTTGAAGTGAGGCAGGAAGCCTTTGTATATACAAGAAAAATCAGAGGTGCAGGCGGTATGCCTGTGGGAACAAACGGAAAGTCCACAATTCTTCTTTCAGGAGGCATTGATAGCCCTGTTGCAGGTTATATGATTGCCAAACGTGGTGTTGAACTGGAAGCGGTTCATTTCCACAGCCATCCTTATACCAGTGACAGAGCCAAGGAGAAGGTTATTGACCTTGCAAAACAGATGTCAAAGTATTGTGGAAAAATCAGACTTCACGTTGTTCCCTTTACCAAAATTCAGCTTGATATTATTGAAAAATGCCCCGAAAACTATCTTACGGTTATAATGAGACGCCTGATGATGCGCATTGCGGAAAAAATTTCAAACCGAGAAGGTTCTGCGGCACTTATAACCGGTGAGAGTATCGGACAGGTTGCCAGCCAGACAATGGAAAGTCTTGTTTGTACGGATAACGCTGTGAATGTGCCTGTTTTCAGACCTTGTATCGGTATGGATAAAGAGGAAATTGTTACTATTTCAAAGAAAATAGGAACTTATGAAACATCAATTCTTCCTTATGAGGATTGTTGCACGATTTTTGTTCCTAAGCATCCCAAAACAAAACCTCAGCTTGCTGAAATAATCGAAGCAGAAAAAGCACTTGGCGATATTGAAGCGGCATTGGATGAGGCAATAGCGGAAGAAGAAATACTGGTGATTAAGTAATGAAGAATATTGAAACAGTTTTGGTTGAATTACTTATAGAAAACAAAATGAAACTGGCTACTGCAGAAAGTTGTACCGGAGGCCTGATTGCTCAGAAAATCACATCTGTCCCCGGTGCATCGGAATGTTTTGATTGTGGAGTAGTTACTTATTCAAACGAGCAGAAACATAAATTACTGGGAGTGTCAGAGGAGACACTCGGCAAGTACGGTGCTGTATCGGAGCAGACAGCTCTTGAAATGTGCCAAGGCGTAAAAAAACTTGCTGACGCAGATTATGGAATATCGGTCACCGGAATTGCAGGTCCGGGAGGAGGAACTCCTGAAAAACCGGTTGGAACTGTTTGGATTGGAATTTGCGGAACTGATATCCACAAAGCGGAAAAATATGTTTTTGACGGTGACCGTAACCAAGTGCGTGAGAGTACGGCAAAAACTGCACTTAAAATCGTAAAAGATGCTATAAATGATTAAACGAGAGGCTTTTGCCTCTCGTTTTACTATGAAATTAAATCCTTGATAACTTCGCTTGCAATAATAAGTCCTGCCACGGACGGCACAAATGATGTGCTTCCCGGAATTCGTTTTCCTTCGTTATCACATTGGGTTTTTATGGGTATTTCTTCGGAATAAACAACTTTCAAGGACTTTACATTTTTTAGTTTCAGTTCGCGACGCATTACTCTTGCCAAGGGGCAAACTGAAGTTTTATAGATATCTGTTATTTTAAACTGTGTGGGGTCGAGCTTATTTCCTGTACCCATTGAACTTATGATGGGGATTCCTGCTTTTTCTGCGCGGACAGCGAGCTCGATTTTTGCACTTACGGTGTCAATTGCATCAACTATATAATCATAATTGTTGAGCGGATAGGTATCGGCATTTTCGGGCAAATAAAATGTTTGATGAGTGGTTACGTTTGCATCGGGGTTTATGGATAGAATACGTTCCTTCATAGCGTCGGTCTTTGCCATGCCAATTGTATTGACTGTTGCAATAATTTGACGGTTCAGATTGGATTCGGCAACAACATCGTTATCGAAAAGTGTAAACGAACCAACACCGCATCTTGCCAATGCTTCGCAGATGTGACCGCCAACTCCGCCCAAGCCAAAAACCGCAACGTGTGCGGTTTTTAACTTGTCCATATTTGATTTTCCCAAAAGCATTTCTGTTCGCGAAAACATTTCAGACATAATATGTTCCTTTAAATTATTTTTTGTTTAAGACATCAATTAATCTTGTTATTGTTGGGTTGAGAATAAGATTGATTCCAAACTCAACAACAAAGTTTATTCCGGCAAGCCCAACAAACATATAAAGAGCTACATTCTGGTCTCCTGCCCAAAGCTGAATTGTGGGCATAAAGAATACCAGGCATCCCAAAAAGAAAACTCCCGTATTGACGATGGGACAAACAACGGCTGCCACAAGAACTGCCAGATAACGGTTTTTTTTCTGTAAAGCCTGATATGTAAGACCTGCCAGAAAACCGCACAATGTACCTTTTGCAAGTACGGTTATTACAGTTCCTATGGGATTGATGCTGAAGAACGGTTCGCTTGCGCCTGTCAGAAGAACAGCCATACCAAAAACAAAGCCGAGCCAAGCACCCATACCTCGTCCACAGTATGCAGCACCGATAACCACCGGTATGAGAACAAGAGTTATGGGAACAGCACTGATTTTAACAATCATACTTACATACTGGAGGATAAATACCAGAGCGGTAAGGATTGCACCCATAACCAGGACGTTTGTGGACATTTGTTTTTTTCTTTGTTGTGTTTTCATAAAAATTCCTCCTTGCTGTCGTTCGTGATTTCACGATACAACGCATAAATTTTTTATATATTAACTTTGACGTGCAAAGCAATATACCACACATATATTTAATTGTTTTTCTTATATAAAATATTTAATCCTTTGAGGAGCAAGTCGTTGTCAAGCGTAATCTGATGCTTGCAGTGGGGAATGATTGTTGAAGCAAGACCGCCTGTGGCATAAACAGGAAGCTCGGTGCCCATTTCTTCGTTAAATCGGTCAATCATACCGTCTATGAGGCACGCATTTCCAAAAACAACTCCGGATTTCATACAATCGACTGTATTTTTACCGATTACTGATTTTGGTGCCTCAAGTCCAATTTGAGGTAGCTGTGCAGTATCACTTGCCAATGCTTTCAGTCCCATACCGACACCGGGAATAATGGAAACACCGATAAAAGTTCCTTCATTATCAACCACCATAATCTTTGTTGCGGTACCCATATCAATCACAAGACAAGGACTTCCGTATATGTGGTGAGCGGCAACGCAGGCGGTTATCAGGTCAGCACCAACACTTGCAGGGTTGTCGCAATGGATTTTAATGCCTGTTTTTATTCCGGGACCAACCATAATAGGTTCAACACCATAAACAAGCTTTACGGCACGTTTCATAACAGAATTGAGAGGAGGAACCACCGAAGAAATGATTGCACCGTCAATCTTTGATTTATCAATATCGTGGATTGCAAGTACACTACGGATTTTGGTCGCATATTCATCTTCGGTCTTGTTTGCATTTGTGGCAATTCTTGCAACGAAAGTCAAATTGTCGCCCGCAAAACCGCCAAGAACAATATTTGTGTTTCCGATATCAATTGTAAGTATCATTTGAACAATCCCTTCTTCAAATTTCAATAAAGAGTATATCATTAAAACAGAAAAAAATCAAGAATAATAAGAAAAAAATGGTGGAAAATATCCACCATTTTAAGTTTTTTAGGCAAGCCTTGTAAGATATTGACAATATACGTAAACATTTTGTATTTTTTTTGCTTCAACACCATCATCGGCCTGAATTATTGGCTGAGTTTCAGATGGTGTAATGTACAGTTTGAATACAATTGCATCCTGACCCGGACGCATATTACGTATTTTTTTATATTCGTAGTTGCTTTTTTTCACACCTAATTGCTCATATATTACCTGCTCTATATCAGGGTTAAAGAAGCAACGCAGAATATCAGTTTCGTCATACACCTCAAGTATGTGTTTGGCTTCTTCGAATGACAGGTTGTAGCATTTGAATTCACCTTCGTTCAGTACAGTCATTGCACTGCTGTTGTCCAACAATAATAACGGTAATAATTTTTTTTCAGCCATTATACAAACCTCCTTTTTACATTTATGCAATGTTCTTGGTAAAAGAATACAAGAAAAAATAAATTTTGTCAATAGTTTTGTGCAAAATTATTGAAAATCTTTGTTTTATATCTAATATATGTTATAGATGGAAGAATATTACAGAAAAAC
>JAZNLK010000113.1:0-4708 GCA_045579055.1 Clostridia bacterium | reverse complement strand
AATAAACATCCACCCGCACAGCGGGTGGTTTTTCATTTTCGGGCAAAGCCCTACTCTCTACTAGCTACGCACAAGTGCGTCTTTTATTGACCTGCCAGTCGCGCGTATTTTTACTTGCTACCCATAAATGGGTCTTTCGGGTCAAACAGGCTCAACTGGTCACTATCTTTATCTTTCTTCAACTGTCCTTCTATATATTCTTTTATCGCTTTTGTATTTTTTCCTGCCGTGTCTACATAATACCCTTTGCACCAAAACTCTCTGTTCCTATATGCAAATTTCATATTCCCAAACTTTTGAAATATCATCAAACTACTTTTTCCTTTTAAATATCCCATAAAACTTGATATACTCATCTTGGGCGGTATACTCACCAACATATGTATATGATCGGGACAAATCTCTCCCTCTATTATTTCCACACCCTTCCATTCACACAACTGCCTAAGTATATCCCTTATTTCCGCTCTTTTGTCTTCATAAAACACTTTTCTTCTATACTTTGGCGCAAATACTATATGTTACTTGCAATTCCATTTTGTATGTGCTAAACTATTTGTGGCATTGAAATCACTTTCTTTTTTATACATTTTAATGTCCTCCGATTGTATTATTTTTTTGTAACTGGCAGGTCACATCTAAATTATATACAATCGGAGTTTTTCTGTCTATACTCACCGGTTAACCTCTATTGAACCACGCGACCATCGCGTGTTTTTCTGCACACAAAAAAAGGGACATCACTCGACGCCCCTTTCTATGTATTTAATTACATATTTTTGTTTACAAAATTCTCAACAAAAAGAACTTTTGCGTACTTGCCGAGATATGCCTGGTATGCATAATAAGCAAGGAAAATGTTGCCAAAAATAACCCAACTCTTATTTATAAAGCTAAAGAAATAACTAATCTTGTTAAAAGATTCAGAAGGAGCTTCTTCTGCTACAATCATGATATCCGAAATAACATCCAGAAAGTCAGGCAAAAGCAAGATAAAGAAAGAAACCAGTTCCAGTATAATAACAAATGCGATTGCTTTCAAAGACATTCTCTTTAACCATTCATTTTCTTCCATAATCAAAGCAACGCCGCCAAGAAGCAATACAGGAATAATATTCCCGAACAGCCCTGCAAGAAAAATCAATGCAGCATAGGCGTTAATTTTGACACCAAATTTTGTTTTGTTTTCGTTCATAACTATTTTTCCTCCATTTTTTCCGCTCAAAGAGCTGTTTTACAATAAACATTCTACCAAAATCAGCCTTTATTGTCAATAGATTTATCCGATAAAAACATCATTTTTCTACCTTTTTTCTAAATAACTTATGGGACCCACAAGATTAAGCCTGCGAGTCCCACTTTTTAACTATTCCTTCATTCCTTACTTTCGGCAATAACCTTATCCACAATATTCTGAGGAGCATCCTGATATCTTTCGAATTCGAATTCGTAGTTGCCCTTTGCCTGAGTCATTGAACGCAAATCCGATGAGTATGTGTGCATCTCAGCCATTGGAATTTCGCCCTCGATAAGAGTAATTCCGTCGCCCTGGGGCGTCATGCCAAGCATCTGTCCTCGACGTTTGTTGATATCGCCGATAATATCGCCGGTGTAACTATCGGGAACAAACACTTTCAAGTGACCGATTGGTTCAAGAAGAACGGGGCTTGCCTGTTCCATACCTGCTTTGAACGCAAGAGATGCCGCAGTCTTGAATGCCATTTCAGAAGAGTCAACCGGATGGTATGAACCGTCAACCAAGGTTGCCTTGAGACCAACCATCGGATAACCTGCCAGAACACCCTGTCGCATACTTTCCTGAAGTCCCTTTTCAACAGCAGGGAAATAGTTTTTGGGAACTGAGCCGCCAAACACCTTTTCTTCAAAGAGAAGACCATCATTATACGGTTCAAATTCTATCCAAACATGACCATACTGACCGTGACCGCCTGACTGTTTCTTATGCTTTCCTTCAACCTTAACTGCCTTGCGGATAGCTTCACGATATGCAACCTTAGGTTCGGTGAGTGTTACATCAACACCAAACTTATTCTTCAGCTTGTTAATAAGAATATCAATATGCTGGTCACCCATACCCTTGATAATCATCTGACGTGTTTCTGTGTTATTTTCAAGAGCAAATGTCTTGTCTTCATCCATAAGCTTGTTGAGACCCTGGCTGATTTTATCTTCGTCGCCTTTTGCCTTTGGCAGAACCGCCATTGAAGTATTTGGCTTTGAAAATTCAATGCCGTCAATTATAATTCTGTCAGAAATACTGCAAAGTGTATCCCCTGTATTGGTGTTTGCAAGTTTTGTAACAGCACCGATATCACCGGCATTAAGTTTTTCAACTTCAATCTGTTTTTTGCCAACAACCGCAAATATCTTGCCGATTCGTTCATTTGTGCCTGCCGAGGCATTATAAACAGTTGTGTCAGGAGTCATAATACCCGAATAAACCTTAAAATATGAAAGTTTACCAACATAAGGATCGGCAACAGTCTTGAATACCAAAGCTGCAAGAGGATCGTTTACGTCAACTTTACGTCTGGCATCACTGCCATCTTCCTTGTGAGCAATAAAGAAATCATCTGATGAATCAGGTGACGGGAAATAAGCAACGATTGCATTCATAAGAGAAGCAATACCCAGCTTGTTGAATGCACTACCACAAAGAACCGGAACAATATCGCCTGCTGCAACACCGTTACGGAGTGCTTCATAGGTTTCAGCAAGTGTAAAGCTTTCACCCGCAAAGTATCTTTCCATAAGTTCTTCAGAACTTTCAGCAACTGCTTCGTTAATCATTTCGCGAACAGGTGCAATATCATCTTCCATTCCATCAGGAATAGGAGCAGTAACAGTCATATCACCCATATATCTTCTTGCTTCGCCTTCAACAACATTTACGAAGCCAGTAATCTTTTCACCTTCACGGATAGGAACCTGAAGCGGTGCAATCTTTTTACCGTATTTTTCTCTCAACTGTTCAAGAACGCCGTAATAGTTAACACGTTCATCATCAACTTTATTGATAAAAATCATCTTGGGAATACCTGCATCGTCTGCATACTTCCAAGCCTTTTCCGCACCAACCGTAAGACCCGACTTACCACTGAGAACGATAATCGCAGCATCTGCAACCTTTATACTCTGCTGAACCTCACCAACGAAGTCAAAGAATCCGGGGGTATCTATAATATTAAACTTTGTGCCATTCCAGTCACAGGTAGCAACAGCCGCACTAATCGAGAATTTACGCTTGATTTCTTCGGGATCAAAGTCCATAACGGTGTTTCCGTCCTGAGTTTTACCCATTCTCTCGATTGAACCTGCTGTGTTAAGGATTGCCTCCGCCAGCGATGTCTTTCCTGAATTTCCGTGTCCTAAAAGACAAAAGTTTTTGATTTTTGATGTTTCATACAATTTCAATTTTCAACCCTCCTGAAGTAGTCATTTATGTAACAAAACAGCCACGCTGTCTGTCATCAATAAACTAATTATACAACTTTTTCTCAAACTTTTCAACCAAAAACCAAACAATATTTCAACTATTTTTTATGCATTTTGTACAAACTTGCATTTTCTTTCCTTCTGGAAATTTCAGAAACAATCTGTAATGCGTGATTTTTCTTTATTTTTTCTATTTTTTTATCAATATCGAGTATTTTTTCGTGTATTCCACGTATTTCATTCATAATAATTTCCATATTCAATCGATTGTGAAAATCCTCCATTATTTTGCTTTTTCCGGCATCTGAACAAGAATATGTTTCAGCAAATTCGTCAGCACGTCCGGAGTTTTCACCCCAACGTTCAGGTTTGCTGTGTTTCACACATCCTATGGTATATTCCACCGATACAGAATCACAAAACTTAAATATGCCCACTTTATCAAAAGATTCCAGTTTTTCGGTTTCAAGCCTTTGCCATACTTCTCCCTGTTTTTTTGCAGAGTATAGCTTTTCACCATCTATCCAAAACAAAGTTTCTATCCCATTTTTGTTTGCAAAAACGGGACATCCGGCTCCTGTTTCGTGACGTCGGGTCAGGCTTTTACATTCATTGTTGTTTTCAACATCAATCAGCTTCAATTCCTTTTCGTCTTTAAGGCAAATACTGTTATCCAAAACAAAAATGAATGATATGTTTTTCCCGGAATATACCACACCTTTGGACTCACTAATAACTTCATGCTTTTTGTTGACGTAATAAGCTTCATTTCCGTCGACAAAGGTCAACCCGGAATTCTCAACACTGCCAATCCGTGTTGGAGCTTGAATTTCATCATCTATAATCAGTTTTAAGAATTCGCTTTCGTTCGTATAATACAGATTTATGTTTTCATCATCAACAATGATGAAAACATTTTCTGCTTCTACTTTTTCAGCAACCACACCTCTGCCCCAACGCCGCCCACTGTTCTTGATATAAACAAGATTTCCTTTTTCATCAACTGCAACGATATGGATATCGCCGTTGTTTGCCAAAGTTGCATCAAATTCTGCACATATTGGCATAAGCTGTTCCTCTTCATCATCGCATCTGCACATAAGTTCACTTTTATCTGATTTGTAAATATATTTTTTTCCACAAACAATATCTTTACAAAATTTCGCCATACATTTCACCTCATTTCTTTCTTACAGCTTATCGAAAGGCCGGTGGAAAAACAAGAACAGAGCGGTTACAAAAGTTCATAAAT
>JAZNLK010000112.1:0-5713 GCA_045579055.1 Clostridia bacterium | reverse complement strand
ATCATACTCCTGTAAAAAAATGAAGCCGTACCGAGATTTAAACTTCGATACGGCTTTGAACTCTATTTTGTTTTATCAGTCCATGTAACCCTTTGCAGCAAGAAGCTCAGCAAGGAGAACTGCGCCGCCGGCGGCACCGCGGAGAGTATTGTGTGAAAGGCATACGAACTTGTAGTCATACTGGCTGTCTTCACGGAGACGACCGATAGAAACTGCCATACCCCCTTCAAGGTTACGGTCAAGCTTTGCCTGGGGACGGTTATCTTCTTCAAAATAGTTAAGGAACTGCTTTGGAGCTGAAGGAAGGTCAAGTTCCTGAGGTACTCCTTTGAAGTTCTTCCAGTCTTCCTTAATCTGTTCGATTGTGGGTTTGTTTTCGAATCTTACAAAAACTGCCGCTGTGTGTCCGTCGGACACAGGAACACGCAAGCACTGTGTTGTGATTGCAGGGGTTGTTGCGTCAACGATTTCATCGCCTTCAATCTTGCCCCAGATTTTGAGAGGTTCGATTTCACTCTTTTCTTCCTCACCGCCTATGTAAGGAATGAGGTTGTCAACCATTTCAGGCCATGTTTCAAAAGTCTTGCCTGCACCTGAAATTGCCTGATAAGTACAAGCAAGAACGTCTTTGATTCCGTACTTCATCAAAGGATGAAGTGCGGGAACATAGCTCTGAAGTGAGCAGTTTGACTTAACCGACACAAAGCCCCTCTTTGTGCCCAGTCTCTTTCTCTGAGCCGCAATGATTTCCGCATGCTCAGGGTTGATTTCGGGAACAATCATAGGAACATCCTTTGTGTGTCTGTGTGCAGAGTTGTTTGAAACAACAGGACATTCAGCCTTTGCATATGCTTCCTCAAGAGCACGAATTTCATCCTTCTTCATATCAACTGCGCAGAAAACAAAGTCAACCTGAGCGGCAATCTTTTCGATATCTGCTGTTGCATCAAGAATAACCATATCCTTTACCTTTTCAGGAATTTCAACCGTCATTGCCCAACGGCTTCCCACAGCCTCGGTATACTTTTTGCCGGCACTTCTTGATGAAGCTGCAAGCACCTTTATATTGAACCACGGATGATCGGCAAGCAAAGTTATAAATCTCTGACCAACCATACCGGTGGCGCCTATAATTCCTACGTTATAATTCTTCATTTGAACATTTCCTCCTTAATATATATATCTATCTAATTTAATATTATATGATAATGTGCACAGAATGTCAATTATTTTTTGTAACACAAATTTAACATAAAACGGAAGGATTTTATGCGATATTTGTCGAATTTTTTAAAATAGGATAAATATTTTCGAAACAAGGAATGCTTATTATGCAAAAATTTGTTAAATTTCATATTTTCACCGTTATATTTCTTTTATTCTTATGTCTGTCCGGTCTTTCGGTTTCAGCAAATGAATATCAGGATACTTTGCGTGTCGGCATATATTATGGGTCCGGAACGGTTCAGACAATGAACTTCCAGAGCAAAACAGGATTTTCTTTCGGTTGCACCGAAGACAGGAACTTTTTAAGTTTTGGCGAAACCGTGAGTACTTCTGTTACAGTTGTGCCAGTTTCTTCCGAAACTCACCACGTCCTCTATTCAACACATAATAATGTTAAAGAAATGA
This sequence comes from Clostridia bacterium, assembly GCA_045579055.1. Taxonomy (GTDB): domain Bacteria; phylum Bacillota; class Clostridia; order Monoglobales; family Monoglobaceae; genus SIG440. Next base: position 4,081 of record JAZNLK010000112.1, on the reverse strand, counting down.
AAGAGCATCTGTATGACCTTTCGGAGCAGGGGCTTGATGTTTTCCCTGCTTTCCATAGCTCATCATACTGCATCTTCAGCGGAAGCTTCTCAAACAGCACCGATGCTCTTACATCGGCACAAAACCTTGGTAAAAGCGGTTCTGTCGTTTCAGTTCCGTCAGGTGCAATCTGTCTCAAAGACGATCAAACACAAAAAACCCTATTTCTTACAAACAGCTCAGAAAGAATCCTTTCCGTGTTCAGCAATGATACCGAAAACTCTGATTCATTCCTGACCATTTCAGGAACAGCAAAAGGCACTTACCGCGGAGGATTTGAATGTAAGTATTCCGGCTCAGGCTTTACTGTTGTTAATATTGTACCGGTTGAATCCTATCTTTACAGTGTGGTGTGTCGAGAAATGTCTTCTTCCTGGCATACCGAAGCTCTGAAAGCTCAGGCTGTTTGTGCACGCAATTTCGCCTTGGGCAGAATAGGCTATCATAAAAACCTTGGTTTTGATGTTTGCCGCACCGTATGCTGTCAGGCATATTCAACCGAAGCCGACACTACCGAAAATGTGCATACTGCCGTTAACGAAACCCGTGGTGAACTTCTGTTCTATGAGGACGAGCTTGTTCAGGCAGTTTATTCCTCATCAATGGGCTCTTCCACTGAAAGTGTTGAAAACGTGTGGGGAACGCCCTTTCCTTATCTGGTCAGTGTTGAAAACCCATACGAAGATACAGAAAATATCTACAACGGAAAGTGGACAAAAAAGCTCACAAAGGCACGTGCCACCGAAATTATGAATAACAGAGGCTATAACATTGGCACGGTAACCGATATCCGTATTCTTGAGTATACTCCGGCAGGACGGGTTCTGAAACTTTCTGTTATCGGAACAAACGGACAGAAGACCTTTGAACGTGAAAGCTGCCGAACAATATTCAGCGAAGCAACATACAGTCAGAAATACTCCGTTTCAGCCGGAGGTCTCACAACATACCCAACAGTTCAGATTTATAACGGCACAAACACCGTTTCAAAATCCGCTTCTGACGTAACCGTTCTCACAGGGAAAAACAAAACCGAGGCCGTTAACGAAAATCCGGTTGTGCTTGGTAACTCAGGCAAAAAAACTTTCAACTCCGAAACCACACCGGGCGAGCCTGATACCTTCGTATTTTCCGGAGAGGGTTGGGGACACGGTGTCGGAATGAGCCAATACGGAGCAAAAGGTATGGCAGAAGCCGGCTTTGACTACGAAGAAATTCTTACACATTATTACACCGGAACACACCTTGAACAGGCATATTAAAAGAAAGGACACAATCAAATTGAACATAAAAGATTTTTACTATGACCTTCCACAGGAAATGATCGCACAGCATCCCCTTGAGGACAGAACCGCATCCAAACTGATGGTTCTTGGCCGCAAAGACCACTCAATACAGCATAAACATTTTTATGATATTATCCGGTATCTCAATCCGGGCGACTGTCTTGTTATGAACAACACAAGGGTAATCCCAGCCCGTCTTTACGGAGCAAAGCAGGGAAGCGGCGGAAAAATTGAATTTTTGCTGTTAAAACGTATAGACATAAATACTTGGGAAGTTATTCTTCGCCCCGGCAAAAAAGCAAAAGTCGGTAGCCGTTTTGAATTTGGCAACGGGCTTCTGACGGCAGAAGTTATCGAAGTCCGTGATGACGGTAACCGCATTGTCAGATTCGAATTTGACGGTGTTTGGGAAGAACTTATAGACAAACTGGGCGAAATGCCTCTTCCCCCCTATATAAAGGAAAAGCTTGAGGACAAAAACCGTTACCAGACCGTTTATTCAAAAATTGAAGGTTCAGCAGCTGCCCCCACGGCTGGCCTGCATTTCACAAACGAACTTCTTGACACAATCAGAAGCAAAGGCATAAAGATAGCCTTTGTGACACTCCACGTGGGTCTTGGAACCTTCCGACCTGTGTCAACCGAAAACATCGAAGACCATCATATGCATTCCGAATATTACGAGGTAACTCAGGAAACAGCAGACATAATAAACGAAACCCGAAAGTCAGGTGGGCGAATTATTGCCGTTGGAACGACTTCGGTCAGAACACTGGAATCGGTTGCCCTTGATGATGGAACAATTCCTGCCCGAACAGGTGACACGCAAATTTTCATTTACCCCGGATACAAATTCAAGGCTGTTGATGCATTAATCACCAACTTCCACCTCCCGGAATCGACTTTGCTGATGCTTATATCTGCACTTTATGACAGAGAACACATTATGGCGGCTTACGAAACTGCAATTGCCGAGAATTACAGATTTTTCAGTTTCGGTGATGCGATGCTCATTGAATAAACAAACAAGAAAGGCTTTTAATATGTTTAAAATACTAAAAAAAGAAGGAAAAGCACGCAGAGGTGAATTTCAGACAGTTCACGGAACCGTACAAACTCCGGTATTTATGAATGTTGGAACTGCTGCGGCAATCAAAGGCGGTCTTGACACATTTGACCTTAAAGAAATCGGATGTCAGATTGAGCTTTCAAACACATACCACCTGCACCTCCGTCCCGGCGACAACGTGGTAAAGCAAATGGGCGGACTTCACAAGTTTATGAACTGGGACAGACCCATCCTCACAGACAGCGGCGGTTTTCAGGTTTTTTCTCTTTCAAAGCTGAGAAAAATCAAGGAAGAAGGCGTATACTTCCAGTCACACATTGACGGTCATCACATCTTTATGGGGCCGGAAGAAAGTATGCAGATTCAATCCAATCTCGCATCCACAATCGCAATGGCTTTTGACGAATGTGTTGAAAACCCCTGTGAAAAGGATTATGCAAAGGCATCCTCCGAAATGACAGTCCGTTGGCTGAAACGCTGCAAGAACGAAATGGCGCGGCTCAACCAACTTGATGAAACCATAAACAGGAATCAGATGCTTTTTGCAATCAACCAGGGAAGCACATACACCGACCTGCGTATCGAAAATATGAAACAAATTGCCGACCTAGGTCTTGACGGCTATGCCATCGGCGGGCTTGCTGTTGGCGAACCTGCGGAGGTTATGTATCAGATAATCGAAGCGGTCGAACCCTTTGCACCGGAAAACAAACCAAGATATCTTATGGGTGTGGGCACTCCGGAAAACATAATCGAAGCGGTGTATCGCGGAGTTGACTTTTTTGACTGTGTTATGCCCAGCCGTAACGCAAGACACGGCACATTGTTCACATCAATAGGTATGGTAAACATAAACAATGCCAAATACGAAACCGACGACACACCTCTTGACCCCAATTGCAACTGCCATACTTGTCGTAACTTTTCAAAGGCATATCTTCGTCATCTGTTCAAGGCAAACGAAATTCTGGCTCTTAGACTTGCTGTTATTCATAATCTATCTTTCTATAACAAACTTGCAGCAGATATCCGAAAAGCTCTGGATAACGATTGTTTTGAGGATTTCAGAAAGGCAAACATCGGCAAACTTTCACAAAGAATATAACGGTCTCAAATTGTTAATAATAAAATTACAAATAAATTCCATTTTCCTCTTGCTTTTTTGAAAGTTATGAGTTATAATGGTATATGTTATTTTTCAGAGGACAATCCTCTGGCTATTATTTCAGGAGGTAAAATATGTTTATTACAGCTTTTGCAGAAGGTGCAAGTGCAGGCGGCGGTGCAGCTGCAGGTGCAGGCGGTGCACAGATGATTTCTTCAATCGTTATGTTGGTTCTTATGTTTGCGGTTTTCTACTTCATTCTCATAAGACCTCAGAAGAAAAAAGAAAAAGAACTTCAGAGAATGATCGCAGCTCTCAAAGTTGGCGATGAAGTTGCAACAATCGGCGGTATCCACGGTAAAATTGCAAGAATCAAAGATGACCTTTTCCTTCTTGAATCAGGAATCGGAACCAGCAAATCCTTCATTCTTGTTGACCGCAGTGCGGTAAGCCGCTTCACAAAGCGTGGAGAAGAAAATGCAGCTCCCACTCCTATTCCCGGTGAGGAAGAAGAAAGCTTCGTTGCAGAAGAAATGAAGCAGGAAAAAAAGAGCAAAAACGAAAAATAACAACTGTCAAAGC
>JAZNLK010000111.1:0-7135 GCA_045579055.1 Clostridia bacterium | reverse complement strand
CTCTCCCAGCTGAGCTATGCGCCCATATATTTTCCAAAGATAATGCACCAGAATAACAATGTTATTCTAATCAGCTTGATTATTATACACAATTCCATCCTGTTTGTCAATAGCTTTTTCAAGATTTATTGTAATTTTTTTTCGTGCCGAATTCTCCCTTATATTTAAGATAAGAAAACTCCGCCGAAAAAAGTCCAAAACTACTGCACAACACCTTTTTGAAGCATTATGTTGGCATAGATTGCGGTTTCTCCCGTTGCAATAACTGCATAAGCCTTCCTTGCTTCTTCATAGAACTTCTGTCGCTCAATTTCCGCAAAAGCCTCCGCACCTCTGTCATCCACCTTTGCAACCATTTCCTTGTATACATCCCATATGGGAGTTTCCACATCATCACCAGGGATAACCTGCATAAGTGAAACAGGCTTTTCCACATATGCGTCCAACGGGAACAGCTGAAGAATTGCTTCCAGAAGCTCAGGCACGCCGTGTCCGTCAGCACGGATAACTATTGCATCCTTTCCCACAGATTCCGAAGGGAAGTTTCCGTCCGCAATAACAATTCTGTCACCGTGACCCATTTCACACAAAACCTTCAATAACTCAGGCGATAAAATCGCCGGTATTCCTTTAAGCATTTTTCATTTCTCCTTTTTTGTTTTTATATCATATACTTTTCACCTGTATTTTATATATAATATATTATAAGGTAGCTTTTCTGTCAAGAGTCAAAATTTCAAGCAAAGACAGAGGCGGTTTTCCCACCCCTGTCTTTCTACAAAAAGATACCAAAAAATGTACGTCCCCAAATGCCTCATTGTTAATAATTTATGAGTACACTTCTGTTTGTTTGATCCCAATCAACATTACATCCTACACATTCTGATATAGCTCTTACCGGAACTAATGTTCTTCCAGATACAATTTTAGGAGAAACATCACATAAATATATCCCTCCATTATAATAGATTTCGAAATTTCCATTTTGTACAATGATTGTTTCACTTTTCTTACGGGCTATTGCGGTTTGTGTATCATTATTCCATTCGACTGTGTAACCCAATGCTTCAAGAATCACACGAATCGGAGCCAAAACTCTGCCATTTTCCATTATCGGTGATTGGTCGAATTCTAAAATATTATCGTTAATTATAACTTGTATAGGCTTTTTATCAGAAGGAACAACAACCCCCTCCATCATCTTTACTGGTTCTAAAACCATGTCGGTTTCAAAATCGGATACAATTAAAGAATTAGCATTTTCTCCCCACATCCAAAGTGTACCATCATTCTTTATAGCTGCAAACGCAGCTCCTCCAGCCGAACAATTTAACGCGTATACATTATCCATAACTTTTGTGGGTGTTGTCTTCTTCAATGTTGTTCCATCACCTAATTGACCGTAACGATTATTTCCCCACATCCACAAACTACCATCTTTTTTAATAGCACCACAAGACAAATCCACAACCACTTTTTCCACATTATCCATAATTTTTGTAGGTGTTGTCTTATCCACTGTTGTTCCATCACCTAATTGACCATAGCAATTGTTTCCCCACATCCATAAACTACCATCTTTTTTAATAGCAGCTGAGACTCCATTAGTTCCTGCTATCTCTAAAACATCTTCCATGATTTTTGTAGGTATTGTTACGTCTTTTGTAGTGCCATTTCCTACATGACCATAGTAATTGTTTCCCCACATCCATAAACTACCATCCTTTTTAATAACTGCAGAGACACCCCATGTAAACATTGCATCTAAAACATTTTCCATGATTTTAATCGGGGCACCGGTATGGCTTTCTACTTGTACACCTGCATAAGAACCCGTGGAGATTATTTCAGCTTCTATTGGTTGACCCCAAACCCAAAGCTCATCTGTTTCTGTTATTGCATAAAACACATCAAACTCATAAGAAAGAGACTTAACATTATTTAAGATTTTTCTGTACGATGATTTATTATACGGCGGAGATGACATCCACGGTGAATAAACTGTTCCATCTTCACATAAAATTGCGCACTTCATAGCACTAGGTCCGAATCCGTTTTCGTATGCAATAGTTTTTACATTCTCCATAAATTCTGTCGGGGTATAGTTATTGTAATTCTCAGGTTCGGGAAAACAATCTCCCCACATCAACAAAGTGCCATCTTCTTGAATGGCTGCCATTTTTGCTGTATACTCAGAACCCGATTCTCTTGGACCATCAAACATAACCGCCTTTATATTTTCTGCACACTTAACAAAATCTTTTTCATGAGTTCTGCCTAACCATCCTTCATTGTCATGAGTTATCTCTATGTACTTTCCGCACTGACCATCGTGGCTTGCACCTTTCATCCAAAGGCTACCATCAGCTTTTATTACACCAACATTACTCGTCGTTAATGCCACTATATAATCCTCATCAATCGAATTGGCATTCATCAACACTTCTCTTGAAGTAATTTTACTTTCTTCAGCAAATACCTCCAAATGTAAAAGTCCTAAAGTTATAGTGATAATAAGAGTAAAACAAATAAACTTTTTCATGTCCACTTCTCCTCATATGAAATTATATAGTTTCCTGACAACATTAGTATGTTCTGTTTCCATTTAATTGTCAATATTATTTTACATCTGCTTCTATAGTTTTGGGGACGTGCCTAAATATCCTTATATATAATATAATACAATAAGGAAGCTTTTCTGTCAAGAGTCAAAATTTCAGGTTGACAAAATCCTTCCTTATTTATATAATATAACCTGATAATGATATTCAACACGAAAGGCGTGACAAAATATGAAATACATAGTAATTCTCTGCGACGGTGCGGCAGATACTCCCGTAGCAGAGCTGGGCGGCAAAACACCACTTGAAGCGGCAAAAAAGCCCAACATTAACAAGCTGGCGGCAAATGGCGAGGTAGGTATGGTAACAACCGTACCCGAAAACCTTCCTCCCGGCAGCGACGTTGCAAACCTTGCGGTTTTCGGCTACGACCCTCAGAAATACTACACAGGTCGTTCACCCCTTGAGGCAATGAGTATGGGTGTTCACCTTGAACTGACCGACACCACCTTCAGAACCAACGTGGTTACACTTTCCGATGAGGAAAACTACGAAGATAAGACTATGGTTGACTACAGTTCCGACGAAATCACAACCGAAGAATCTTCACAGCTCATCGCCGCAGTGAACGAAGCCCTCCGCACCGAAGAATATGAATTCTTCAGCGGAATCAGCTACCGTCACCTTATGGTATGGCATAACAAAGAAAATGCCTTCAACCTTGTGCCACCCCACGATATTTCAGGCAGATGCGTGAAAGACTATCTTCCCAAAGACGAAACACTCCTTAGTCTTATGAAAAAGAGCCACGAAATCCTCAAGAACCATCCTGTTAACCTTGACAGAATCAAAAGAGGCCTCAACCCCGCAAATTCAATTTGGATTTGGGGCAACGGCACAAAGCCGGCACTTGATACATATAAGGAAAAATTCGGACTTCAGGGAACAGTTGTTTCAGCCGTTGACCTGATTAAAGGAATCGGCGTTTGTGCCGGTCTCGAAAATATTGATGTTATAGGAGCAACAGGAAATGTGCATACTAACTTTGACGGCAAAGCGGAAGCGGCAATAAAAGCCCTCCGTGGCGGCTCGGACTTTTTGTACGTTCACCTTGAAGCCCCGGACGAAGCAGGACACAGACACGAAATCGACAACAAGGTGAAGGCAATCGAGCTCATTGACGAAAAAATTGTTGCACCCATTCTGAAAGCCCTTGAAGATGACGGCGAGGAGTTCGCAATGCTCATTATGCCCGATCATCCCACACCATTGGCAATCAGAACGCATACTTCCGACCCCGTGCCGTATATAATATATAAAAGCGGCAATTGTGCGGAATCAGGAGTTGCTTCTTATACCGAGGCAGAAGCCCGGAAGACCGGAATCGTGGTTGACCACGGCTATACCCTCATTGAGCGTCTCACAAAATAAGAACCACCCACATCCGCGCCGCAGCGAAAGGTGTGTTGTGAGTGAATGTGGAACAAACTCTGAAATATATTTTAATTGCAGCAGGAATAGCGGGAGCGCTATTCCTGTTTCCTTTTCTTCTCAGCGCCTTTGCGCCCTTTGTGGTATCCTTCGCCATTGCCGCAATATGTCAACGTTTGGTACGTTTTCTGGAAAAGAAATTCAAGCTCAACCGAGGCATCAGTTCCGCAATCCTTGTGACACTTATTGTTGCCGTTGTTATCGGAATAATCATTCTGATTGTTTCTCAGCTTCTTTCTCAGGCAAAAAATCTGCTTACTGCTCTGCCCGATGCCATTAGCAACTTCAGAGCCCATATCAACTCCCTTTTTTCACGGTACAACGGAATGAAAGGTCGGATGTCTCCCGAAACCGCCTCATTGATTGACGGGTTCATTGTCCGCTTGCAAGATTATGCCACAACCCTCTCAAACCGTGTCACCACATATGCTCTCAATGCCGCAACAAACTTCGCAATGGCACTTCCAAACATTCTGTTCTTTTTGACTATGTTGATATTGGGAACATTTTTCTTTATCAAAGATTATCCGCTGATTATCAACTTTTTTCGTGAAATCTTCCCCAAAAAAATTGCCGACAGGTTTTCGAAAATAAAAAGAATAGTAGCGAAAGCCTTTTCGTCCTATTTCAAGGCTCAACTTCACCTGATGCTGATTTCCTCATTGCTCATAACCGTCTGCTTATGGATAATCGGCAAGGAGTACGCTCTTCTCTGGGGTATAATTTGCGGACTTGTGGACATCCTTCCCATATTTGGCACGGGAACCGTACTCATTCCTTGGGCAATCATATCTTTTATATACGGCGATATGTACTCCTTCACCGCATTGCTGATAATCGAAGGTCTTGAATTCCTTGTCCGCCAGCTGGCAGAACCCAAGGTAATCAGTCACCATATCGGCGTTCATCCAATACTGACTCTGGTAAGTATCTATATCGGGCTTCGGTATTTCGGCATAATCGGGCTGATTTTTGCACCTATTGTAACCCTCCTTTGTGTAAATCTCTATGTATCCTATCGGGAACGGTCGTAAATTTGTTAAAAACGCAGAATATTGACAAAAACTATTGCAATTTGAAATAATGTGTGTTAAAATTTCTACAATTGAATAACCCCTGTGAAGTTTTCGGAACTAACGAACCGAAGACGGAGGGGACTCCGGAGAATCTCAAAAATTTGAGTGCCGAAGGTGCAAGGCTTCAAAGCCGAATCTCTCAGGCAAAAGGACGGAAAACAGATATTTCAGAACATGGTCGGATGTTCTTTTCCCGGAGTTGCTTATTCTAAAGCAACTTTTTTTGTTGCAAAATACTTTACAGGAGGTTTCATTATGAACCAATTTTTCACACAGATTGCCGAAGTAAACGGTTATGTAAACGGCTTTATTTGGGGTATATTTGGTGTAGCTTTGCTAATACTCACCGGTGTTCTTGTAACACTTCTCACCAAGGTATTCCAAATATCACATCTGCGTCTTTGGTGGAAAAACACCATCGGAAGTCTTTTTCACAAGGACGTTATCGGTCACTCCAAGGATAAGCAAATTTCACCCTTCCAGGCACTTTGTACAGCCCTTGCCGCAACAATCGGTGTAGGAAACATTGCCGGTGTTGCCACAGCTATTTGTACCGGTGGTGCCGGAGCTGTTTTTTGGATGTGGGTTGCTGCATTCTTCGGTATGATGACCAACTATGCCGAAAACGTTTTGGGAATATACTATCGCCGCAAGAACAAAGACGGCGAATGGTCAGGGGGTGCAATGTATTACCTCCAGGACGGTCTTGGCTCCAAAAAAGGTTGCAAGCACATTGGTAAAATTCTTGCCATTTTGTTTTCAATCTTCACACTTTTGGCATCATTCGGAATCGGTGCAATGGGTCAGATAAACAAAATTGTTATTAACATCGAGTCATCCTTCAACATCAGTTCTCTGGCAAGCATTGAACTTTACGACGGCGTAACGGCATATTCCGTTATAATCGGAATCATTCTTGTTGCAATTGCAGCGTTCATCACCCTTGGTGGTCTCAAAAGAATTGCCTCATTTGCCGAAAAAGTTGTTCCCTTTATGGTTGTTCTTTTCATCATCGGCAGCCTTGCAATCGTTATTGTTAATTACAACAACATCATACCGGCATTCAAAGCAATCTTTGTTCAGGCATTCAAGCCTATTGCAGTTGCCGGCGGCGGTCTTGGTTACATAATCAGCAAGGTTATGGTTCCCGGCTTCAAGCGAGGTGTGTTCTCCAACGAAGCAGGTCTCGGATCTTCCGTAATGGTGCATTCCAATTCAAGCGTGAAAGAGCCGGTTAAGCAAGGTATGTGGGGAATTTTTGAAGTATTTGCCGACACAATCGTTGTCTGCACACTGACAGCACTTGTTATTCTCACATCAGGCGTATATGATTTAGCAACACCCATAGGCAGTCTTCCCGATGGCACGGATGCAACACTGGTTGCCAATGCATTCAACTCTGTATTTGGCTACGGAAACATCGGCGGCAAATTCATAGCCATCGCCATTCTTCTCTTTGCTTTCACGACCGTTCTTGGCTGGGACCACTACGGAACAAAAGCGTGGGAGTATTTGTTCGGTTCAAAGACAACAAAGGTTTATAAAGTTATTCACCTTGTTATGATTATGTGCGGTGCACTTATGACATCTTCACTGGCATGGGACATTTCAGACACATTCAACGGACTTATGATGATTCCCAACCTCATCGGTGTTGTAGCTCTTTCAGGACTTGTTTGCAAAATCACAAAGAACTATCTTGACCGACAAATCCGACACAAGAATATCGCTCCTATGCTTTCAGCCTTTCCTGAAATTCAGAAGGAACAAGAAAAAGATATTTAATATAAGAAAAAAACAGCAAAAAACCACCTGTACACTTATTCACATTGTCGAGGTGGTTTTTTTCATTTTTTACCAACAAAACCAAAAGGATTGTAACCGACAAATATAACATTCTGTTGTATTTTCTTATAAGAGAACAAAGCGGCTTCGCCGCTCGCCGCAGGCGGCGGTCGTAGCACGAACGCTTTGTTTGTCCATGTGCGTTTCAGCCATCGGCTGAAA
>JAZNLK010000110.1:0-15971 GCA_045579055.1 Clostridia bacterium | reverse complement strand
ATACAGTACAACATGTTACCACTGGTGAGATTGATGCAAATATGACCACAAACAGCATAAAGATATTTGATTTTCTGACAAAAAAGACTGAAGAAATCAACCTTGATAAAGTAGGAGAAGACATCACTGCGGGTCACGGAGGTGGTGATACAGGGATAATGATTGATTTGACGAAATATTTCAACGACGAAGCACCAAGCAAATCTGTTTGTGATGTCAGAACATCATATATGAATCATTTAATTTCCTTTGCTGCTGAAGAGTCGCGTCTCAAAGACATTGTTATTGATATGGACAAGTTCTCGAAAGAAATATAATAAAGTGTATTGTTTATATAAGACAAATGATGCGTTAAATGTGAAGAAACGAAAATTAAACAAATATAAGTTGTCGTCAAAAAAAAGCTTAGCCGATAAACGGGATAGTATACCCTCGAATGCGAAGTTTGGCGATACATACGAAATAATATCAACAAGCATAGAAATTTGTGTTTTTATGACACGAATTGCTATGCTTTTTCTTTGGAAGGAGCTTATATAAGTCGTAAATATGACGTGAGTGTCCCTGAATTGTATTTGTAAGATAGTAATCGCCTAAAGCGAATAACTTATCAACAAAGGTTCTGTCTGCGGTTTGAACATTAAGCACAAACGGAGCTAAACCATAAAGCTTGATGATGTCGTTGTTTTGGTTGTTAAGCAGATAATCATATATGAGACTGTTGGCTTCCATCTCTTCGATAGGGTATGCTCTGAAAAATATATCTGTTTCTATAATCAGGTGTTGTTTTAAAAAGTTCGTATCAAACTGCGTGGGATAATCTATAACATACTTGCTAAAATCACGGCGACTATGAGTTGATTCAGGATTTGTTAAAGTAAGATTACAATAATCAATCGCAGCAACGATATGTTCTTTTATTTTTTTTACGTTGACTTTCTCCTGGTTTTGTATTTCCCATAATATTAAGATCAATATCTTCGGAAAAACGGTCTATTATTTTGTAGCATTTAGAAAGTGATGTGCCGCCCTTGAATACAATATCGGGATTACGCTTGGATATTTCTTTTAAAACAAGAGTTACATAATATTTTATAATAAAACAAAAATCAAGTAAATTGTGACGAGAGAGCTCATGTTTTTTGCTTGATATCGTATAAAAGAAATGTGTAAATTCTTAAAAAATTAACGCTTATGATAGAAAAAGTCAATGTTTTTAATAGAAAAGCACATTTACTTTTTATTTTGGCTGTGATAGGTTAAAAACAGAAAGAATTAAATCCATGGTAAAAGGTGTAGCTGTTCACACATATAATTTGCATTTTGCATTTGTTTGGATTTGTCATTTCGGACGTAGTGAAGAATCTTTCCGGCAAGGAAGATTCGTCGGCTTCACTGCATTCTGCTAAAATGACATCCGTTGCTCTATCCGTGACTTACTGATGTTGCATAATAAATGCATTTTGCAATCCGGCCTTTTGTGTTTGAGACAAATCACTTTTCACCTAAAAAACTTTAAAGGAGGATAAAGATGAAAAACAAATTTAAAAAGGTAGTTTCTGCTTTAATCGTGCTGACATTGCTTTTGGGGATGCTTTCTGTTCCTGCGAGTGCAGCGGAGGCAACCACTGCAGATGCGGGCATAAACGAACCCCGTGTCATGACGGTTGAAAATGCCGGCTTTGAAGAAAGCGGCGAAGAGGTTCCCGGCTGGGCGTTGCTTAGCGGAAAGTTTTATCCCAATGGAATCCTGACAACAACCAAGGACGAGGCTTGTGCGGGAAGTTCTTCTTTGAAAATCACTTCCGAAGGTGCTGAACCTACAGCTTATAGTGCAGGTATATTTGGTGTTCGTGATGGTTTCACTTATACCGCAACAGCTATGGTAAAGGGTGGTTTGACCCCAAGCATCACATTGAAGTTCTACAATATGTATAGCATGGAATGTGCAACTGCAACAGTTCCGGGCACAGTAAGTGCAGACTGGACAGCAATGACCGTGTCAGCCGTTGCTCCATCGGGAGCAGTTTTTGCTCGTGTTCTGGTTGGCGGTGCGGGAACAGGTGACTTGTTTGTTGATGAGGTTTCTCTTGTGGAAGCACCTCTTCTCAACAACGACACAGCAAACTGGACAGAAGCTGATGGCGGATATGTTTCTGCTGACGTAAAGGCTCAGCCCGGACTTACATATTTGCTCACAGGCAGCTGTGTGGATGACGGTGCAAACTGTGCAATTGTGTTCAAGGATGCTGATGGAAATGTTCTTCAGACAAACAATGCTGAGGGAGTGGCAGGAGAAGAAACAGTTCTTCGTGCAATTGCACCTGTGGGTGCGGCAACTCTTCAGGTGAAGGTTAATGCACAGGCGGCATTCAGCGGCCTGAAACTTGACAGTATGCCATACGGCACACAGGTTCCTGACGGTTCCTTTGAAAGATTGGCGGCAGGCGACGGTTCCTCTTGGGAATTCAAAAACACAACTGCCGAAGCTGCTCTGAAGAACGTTCTTGTTACAGATGGCGTGGCAGGTGTAACCATAAATGCCAGTGCCAGCGCAACATCGGACCTTATCCCTGTCCTGGGCGGAAAAGAGTATATTGCGACTGTTGATGCAAGAAGTACAACCGTGGGCGGAGCAAGATTCCGTGTTATAACCTACGGTCGCACAGGTGGTGTGTCGGCAGGCTATGATGTGTATACAACAGCGGCAAACACAAACGAAAAGTTGCAGATAAGCTTTATTCCCGATCGTGGTGCTGTTAATGCCAGAGTGATATTGTATGGTCAGGGTGGCGTGTCTATGTTTGACAACGCACAAGTGTATGCAATAAGTGATTCGGCTTCAAACTACTCCTTTGAAGATGTTAATGCCTACAACAAGGTGGGTAATTTTGCAAAACAGTGGCAGGTTTACGGTGACGTGCAGGCTCTGACCGTCAGCGACCCCGAAATGAACATTCCAAGCTCGGCTATGGCTGTCAAGGTTAACGGCGTGGGAGAAGGCAGTGTTCGTTCTTCCATGATTCGTGCTCAGGGAGGCTTGAACTATACCGGTCGAATCCTTGCGTCATCCGATATCGGTGGCTCTTTGAGAATTGCGTATTATAAAGATAAATTCATCCGTCTGACCACGGGTGCAGAGGTTTCTTTCTCAGGTAATACATGGACAAAATATACAGCAACAGCAACTGCACCAACAGGCACAGCCTATGCGGTTTTGGATATCTGTGCCGATGAGGGCGACAGCTTTGCGGTTGATGCCGCAGAGTTTACACAGACGGTTCTGGATGTTGAAGATAACACACAGATGTTCATTGATGACTATGTTATCGCATCAACCGATCTGACAAGAACACTTCATCAGGCAGAAAAAAGTGACGTGCTTCTTGGCCCTGATGAAAATTCCTGGACCAAGAGCGGAAAAGATGTATACGGTACTGTTCTCTATGACGAGCAGGAAGGCATCTTCAAAATGTGGTATCTGGGAATCAATCTGGAATATGCAAGTACGGGAGATGTTGCCACCTGCATGCTTTGCTATGCCACATCCGTTGACGGTATCAACTGGGATGAGCCTATTTTAGGTTTGTATGAATATGATGGTTCAACTGAGAATAACATTATCGGAAACATTACGATTCCCAGCGTATTCAAGGATATGGACGAGCCTGACCCGGCAAAGAGATATAAGATGATTGGATATACTCACGACGTGCAGTATTCTTACCTCTATTCTGCTGACGGAATTCACTGGACAAAGGAAAGTGGTATTGTGGGCGGTGATGTAATCACAGCGGCATATTCAGAGTCTGAGGATTTATATTTTTCTTATGTGAAGCAGGGTCTTTCGGGCAAGCGTGACCAGTTTACAATGGTCAGCGACGGAGAGCTGGGAAAATGGAGTATGCCAATTGCTTCTCCTGCAAACTCCGATATCATTGACTCAAAGTATTGCTATTTGGCAGATTCCTACGGTATGGGTCTCTATGAGAAGGACGGAAACTATATAGGCTTTAACTGGGTGTTTGATATTCCCGGCTCCAACATAATGGAAGGTGTCATTGAAACTCAGCTTTCCTATTCACGTGACTTGAAGGAAGACTGGCAGAGACCAACAAGAACTCCTTTGATTCCCCGTGGCGAAGAAGGAGCCATAGATGACGGTATGGTTATGACATCTTGTTATGCTATTGAGGTTGGGGATGAAGTCTGGATGTATACCGTCGGAATCGATGGTGACCATCACGGTGATGCACTTGACAACAAATATTATAGCTATTTGAGTAAGTGGAGAATGGACGGCTTTATGTCCATGGACGGCACAGGAACATTGACCACAAAGGCAATGAATGTTGGCGGTGCTGAACTACTTCTGAATGCTGATGCATCAAAGGGCAGCATCAAGGCAGAGCTTCTTGATGCAAACGGCACTCCAATCCCCGGATATACCAAGGACGACTTCAACACAATCACATTCGATTCAGTTGAACACCGTCTCACATGGGGTGATTCAGCCAATGTGGCATCCCTTGCAGGACAGGCGGTTAGCCTGAAGCTTTACAGCGAGAACAGCGAAATCTATTCATTCCGTTTCTCGGGAACAGTTCCTCTGGAAGGCATTGATGTTGAAGACAGCGTAATGGTGAAGGCAGGCGAAACTGTTCAGCTGAGTGCGGCAGCAAAGCCTGAAACTGCTGAGCTTGAATCTGTGAAATGGACTTCATCAAATGCAAACATTGCAACTGTTGACAACACCGGTCTGGTTACAGCAGTAGCTCCCGGCAGAGCTGTTATCACAGTTTCGGCTGACGGAAAGAGTGCAGAGTGCGTTGTTACAGTAACAGAGGCAGAGACAGGATTCACAGGTCCTACACTCAGCTGGTCATTGCTTTATGAACAGGATTTTGAAGATGAAACAGATACAACCTTTGCGGCAGCACAGGGTATTTACGGTGCAGTAAATACAAAGGTAACACGTGATGAGGTTGACGGAACATACGCAGCCCACATCAAGGGCAGCAACACCTCAACAACTCCCGGTCATGCCACATATTCATGGGCGACAACAAACAAGACAATCGGAACGATTAATGATGCAGGTCTTGGAATTGACAAGGGTTGTGTTGCACAGTTTGATGTATACAAGGTAAGCGACGGACTGCCTCTTACCGCATACTGGAGAAGTGAATATCTGAATATTTACAACGCAGTGGGACTTCCCACAAGCAACTTCCCCGAAAACAACAGATGGTACACCGTGACAATTGAATCCAGTGGAAACTACTGGCGTGACAATAAATCAGGAAAGGTTTATGTTTCAATAAAGGATAACGTAACAGGTGAGGTTACTCCCGGAATATATTACAACAGCTATGCACCGTTCGGTACGACTTCATGCTTTGGATTTATCTGTGATGCTCGTGTCAAAGGAGCGACACAGGCAGCAAACTTTGGCAACACAGGTTATATAACAGGTTCGGGAACAGCTCTTGAAAATGCTGCTGCAACCGACTATTATATTGACAATGTGAAGCTTTATAACCGTACTGCAGTTGAAACAAAGGGCGTGAATTTGTATATGGACTGGGATTCTCTCAGAGGCTATGGCACACCTGCAATGACGGCAGGAAATACCATAACCAAACATTCTGTTGTGACAGAAGCTGACGGAAATACCTACAGAACAATCGAGGCTCTCACAGATGCTAACCAGTACATGAACTTCCCTGCAAATGGAGATAACCCACAAATGGGTAATGGTGACTTTACAATTTCAATTGATGTTGTGAAGCTTAACGAAGGAGACAGCTTGCATGTGGGTTACAACTCAGGCGTTATAAATCCCGAAAATGAAACAACCGTTTATACGTATGGTTATGCTATTCCGGCTTGCACGGTGGATAAAGATGTGTGGTATTCTTACAGAATTGTGAAAAAAGACGGCGTTATGACTGCATACCGCAAAACAAGAGACGGAAACGACCCCTTTGTTGAGGTGGGCGTTGAAGCAGCAACCAATACAAAATATCAGGTTAAATACGGAACAGGAAGTCCGGTGCTCTATCTGGGCAACAGCTATACAAATACCTCCAATACAATCAACCATTTCAACAATTCCCTTTGGCTGTATTGTCCCAAGAACAAACCTGTGAATCGTCCGGCTCTGGGCTGTACCGGTGAGGCTACGGTGGCAGGTACAAAATGGGGCTATGATAACCTTGTTGTGACAGAAGGCAACGCAATGACAGTTGAAAGCATCAATCTCGGTCTTGATGCAAACAGCATAGTGACAAAGGTTGCGTTGAAAACAGCGGAAGCTGTTTCGGGAATCCTTCCTGTGGTCGGCTACTATGATGCAAACAATCGTCTTGTGTTTGTTGAATATGACAGCGAGGTAAACGCTGATGCAACAGATATCAAGAGTGTATGGTATCTCACAGAGCGTGACAGCGACGGCACCGAAACAAGAGAAAGCTATCTGGGAACCATTGGTGCAGGCGGATACGCAAAGGCGTTTATCTGGAACACCGATGCGGCAATTCCGATGCTTGAAGCTATTGACGTGACAAACATCGTGAAATAGCTTGAATTTGTTCAAATGCTTGTTTGAACAAAAATGAATGAGAGATGTGGCGAATACCGCATCTCTCATTTGCATATAATTGACAATTTCTATTATTTGGGAATTTTAAATATCTTCAGGCAAGACGTTCTCGGCAGCTAATTCGGGATTTTGTCTGTACTGTCCCGGGGTTATGCCTGTGAGCTGTTTGAACTGACGAATAAAATGATATTGGTTTGAATATCCGATGCTTTCGGATATTTTTGTTATACTCGTTTTTTTGTCTTCCAACAAAAGCTTTTGTGCAACCTGAATCCTTTTTTGAATCAAGTCCTGACGGGGTGAAATGCCGAAAATCTTTTTATATAGTCCGTAGAATCGAGGTGGGCTCAAGTGAACAAGCTTTGCCATTCCTTCGATTGACCAGCTGAGCTGACAGTTCAGACGGATGATGGAACGCAATTCGTTGAAAGCTTCAACTTGCTGGCTGGACTTGGCTGAGATTTCCATTTTTAGCTTGTTTGCACGGGAAAGGATAATGAATATCTGCTCGGCATAGGTGTCCATTGCCTGATGGTAGAATTTGCTTTTATTGTTGTTTTCAATTTCAATCAGTTCAATCAGATGTGTGATTTCATCGTGATTGGACGGATAATATACGGTGTTGAATTCGATACCGTATTTTTCAAAAAGCGGATAGGCTGAGGAGTCGGAAACAAAGGAACTGTACGAAAGAGTGTCGGTCCATTCGTAATGCTGGTTGGAGTGGGCATCCCAGAACAAACAGCCTCCCGGCAGAATGTCGGTGCGTTCCTTACCGAGAAAAACGGAGACAGGATCTGAAAAATGACAAAATACAACCAATTCCCCAATGTCGGGACGACGCACGTATTTTATTTCGCCGGCTTCAAAGCAACGGGGATTGATGATGTTGTAATTCATAAAAAACACACCCTTTCTGCTGTCAGTTTAGCATATATGATAGAAAATGTCAATGATTATGATAGAAAAGTTTATTTACTTTTTATTTTATATTAAGATATAATTGAAGCATAAGGGATAATATGAAATTTGACCTCGGGAGGTATTGAAAATGAAAAAAGCTTTGGGTTTGATTTTGGTTATGATGATGCTTCTGACATCCTCTGTTCACGGAGCGGAATTTTTTCTGGAAGAAATGAATGAGGGTCACGGTGCAGGAATGACCGATAACGGAACTGCGGTTTATTTCGGACGTGAAATTGTCACGGAAGATGACGGCAACAGCGTTGTGAAAATATGGCAGGATCTGAAAGGTGGAAGTGCAACCCCTCTTCAGACTCGCTGGCAGAAGTCAGGTTCGGTTATGCAGAGAGGGCAGAAAGCATTTTTTATGTTTGACTTCAAGCTGGTGAGAGAGGACGAGGGTCAGGTTTCCTTTGTTCGCAGAACCGACAAGGAAGGATACCTGTTGTGCGAGTTTATGACAGGTGGCGAAAGTGGTGATCGCAACAGAACAGGGTTTGATTTGCTGAATGTAAATTCTGTTCCCGGAGCAAATCCTCCCAGAAGTATTCTGATTCTTCCCAAGGTAAACACATGGTACACATATCTGTTCATCTATGATGAGGAATTCAAAAGCTGGGAGCTTTACCGCAAAGAGAGAGACGATGTGGGCGGTGTGTTCGTAAAGCTCATGGGCGGATCCGCACCCAACAACGTGACGGGACATTCCGAAGCATCAATACGTCTTTATAACAACAAGACAGTTGAATATCGCATTGACAATGTTCATGCATGGCAGGGAAGCTACGGCAGAAACGGTGGCTTCAGTATAGACGAACAAAGCATCTCGGAATTGGCTGATGTCACAGAAGGAACAATGACAGCAAGCGTTGATGTTGTCAGCGGAAATTATGATGCATACACAAATCCATCAAACGGAGTGACTTCCCTCAGAAAGAGTCAGATGCAGCCCTTGATGGTTGTTTATGACAAGGACGGATATATGATTGATTGCGTTCAGCCTGCGAGTGTTCAGACTTCAATCGGAAGAAATACGGTTTCAATTGATGTTGACACAAGCAGATTTTATGACAAAATTGAGGGTGGCTACATAGGATATTATATTTTTGATAATATGACAAATGTTGAACTTGTGGCTGACCCCGTAGAACTGGACTAACTGGAGGTTAAACTTATGAAACGAGGAATTAGAATTATTATATCGGTGTTGACACTTCTGTGTCTCAGCACAAGTGCTGTTAGTGCAGCGGAATATTTGTATGACGATTTTTCTGAAGGAACAAAAAATATGGTTACCGCTACTCTTGAGGGTGCAAGCTATAGTGAAGAATCTGACGGTGATTTTCATTATGTTTCTTTTGATAATCCCACAGACGGTGCGTTCATCCACAAGCTGAATGCATCCAAAAAATCATTGTCGGGCGGCGAAATTCTGAAGTTCGACTGGCGTGTGGACGAAAAGTATGCAAACAATGCTTATGCAATAAGCGAGTTTCATTTCGGTCTTGTTGGTGAGACAAGATACAAGTTCAACATAAACTTCTATGAAGCAGGAATCACACCTGAGGAAGATGTGTGGTATACCGGATTGGTTGTTATCAACGCGGATCACAGCGATGCAAAGTTCTATCGCAAACCGAAAGACTCTGACGAACCCTTTGTTTTTGTGAAGCTCACAGGCCGTGCTGAAGACCGCGTGGAGGATGCAGGCTGGCGTATGTATAACAGACAGAGCAAGGTCAGTATGACAAACATTCAGCTTTGGGACGATACCTTTGCAAAGGCGGGCAGCTTTGAAATGGACGGTGAACCAATCACAGAGCTTTCGGAGGTTACCAACGGAATTCTCACGGCAAAGACAACAGTTACCTGCGGTGATGTTGTGGAAGTTGCATCCGAGGAAGAACCCCCAAGAACTGTACTTTCCACAACGAAGGTGATGCCTCTTGTGGTGGTTTATGACGAGAATATGAGAATGATTTCCTGTACGGTTGATGAGGAAGTTGAAATCGAAGTCGGCGATAATGAGATTTCGGTTCAGGTGGACACAAATGCCTTTGCTGACAGAATCGGAAAAGGTCACATCGGACTTTATCTCTGGGATGACTTTGAAGGAATTTGTCCTTTGGCAAATGCAACCAAGCTTCACTAGTGTTTAAACCTTTGGCACAGAAAGGAAAGATTTTAGTTATGAAGAAATTCAGAAATATATTGGCATCCTGTCTTGCGGCATCGTTGATGTTTTCAACGGTCAATGGAGCTGTGGCAGGTGAGAATGTGACCAACATTGCATCAAAGAATAATTTTGCAGACCTTGAATATAACGTGTTTGCCAACACGGTGACAATATCCGGTGTGGTCGGAACTCAGACAAAGACAGGTGTCAGCTTTTATGCAACCGACGGTGTGACAAACATTGCAACAATGGTTGTTCAATCGGACAAAACAGGTTACTTTGAGCATACCATAAAACTGAATCCCGAAAGATATGATGCAGACAACTCTTGCTCAATCACAGTGGGGGCACAGGGACATAATGCACGAATCATAACAGGCATCGAGCTTTATTCCGAGGAAGAATTGCAGGCTTGCACAGCGGATTTCAAGAGCATTGCAGGTATTGATGATTTGCGTGCGTTTTTTGAAACTTATGCCGAGATGTTGGGTATGGAAGGTGTTGAGTATACCGACAACGACCTTGAGCTGATGTATAACGGATTTACTGATAACCCACCTGCAGAGGATATCAGCCTTTCGGATGTGGTTGCATCCATTGAATATATCACAAGATACAAGGTTTTCTTTATGAAGCTGAACGAAGCGGCACAGAGAGGAGACGGAGCGGAAATCAAGGCTTTGCTTTGCGACCGCTATGCGGATATAATTCCTTTTGAAACTGATGTTCCTTTGATTCACAACGAGGCAGAAATGTATGCACGAATGACAGGTGCTGATGTGGTATATTCCTCCTTTGAACAGCTTGAAGAAGCATTTGAGGCGGCTAAGGCGGCACAAAAGGCGGAGGAAGCCTTTGACGGTGAAGCCACAAGTGACAGAAAATACAGCTTTTCGGAAAATTGGAAGCTTTCTGTAAAAGGAAACCTGATTACGATTTCAGGAAGTACGGGAATTGAAGGCGTGAGAGAAATCGCATTCCACGCAACGGACTATAATGTGACAACTCCCCATCTTCTTGCGGCTTATCAGGCACCCACCGATGAAAATGGCGATTTTTCGGTGAGTTTTGCCATTGACCCGGCACTCTACGGCGACGAAAGTCAGGGAATTGTCCGTGTCAGTGCAAAGGATTTCAATATATGGCAGTTTATGATTGACCTTTATCCCGAAGAAGCCCTGAATGAAATGACAGCGGCACTCAACAGCAT
The DNA here is from genome assembly GCA_045579055.1 of Clostridia bacterium. Lineage (GTDB taxonomy): Bacteria > Bacillota > Clostridia > Monoglobales > Monoglobaceae > SIG440. The sequence continues at coordinate 5,018 of JAZNLK010000110.1, read as the reverse complement.
TTCAACTCAGGATGATATGGAAGAATTCTTTGAGAATTACAGCCATATTACAGGAATCGGAGGGGGCTACAGTGCGGCAAAGATAAAGCTTATGCATGAGCTTTACTCCGAGGAAGAATATCCCCATATTACAATTCCCGAGGTTGCAATAAAGAGACTCATGGACTTTGAACCCCGACTGAACAAGGTGAATTCATTTATTGAGGAAATGAACAGCCACAGCCGTGACAAGCTCTGGGCGAAGATGGAAAATGCTGTGGAAAATGAATTCAAGGAGCTTTCGGAGGAATCTTCCATATATAAAAAGCTTTATGACCTTTCGGTGAATAATGACAAATCCTCAAAACTGGTTTATCTTGGCATGACCCAAATGACCTTCGAGTGCATCGGGAATATTATTGATGCATTCAACACGGCTTATAATGCAGTACCTGTTCCCGAAAAGGGCGGCTCGAGCGGCTCAGGCGGCTTTGGCGGCGGCTCGGGCGGCGGCAAGGTGGACAAGGTTGAAATTGACGCAGGTTTTGCGGAGAATATAGAAGAAAAGGTTGAACTTGAGGATTCCAAAAAACCCGTGGCGGAATTTGACGATTTGGAAGGTTATGATTGGGCGAAGGCCGCCATAAACGGACTTCGGAGCATCGGCATTGTTCAGGGTGACGGCAACGGAAAATACAGACCTGCAGACCGAGTGACCCGTGAAGAATTCCTTTCAATGCTTCTCAGAACCTATTATATTGAACAAATCAAAGGAACAACAAGCTTTTCGGATGTTGACAGAAACGGTTGGTATTATGACACGGTTTGTACCGCATCTTCCCTTGGAATCACCAACGGTATGGGTGACGGAAAATTCGGAATAGGAGAGAATATAATCCGTGCGGATATGGTTGTTCTGGCGTCAAGACTTTCGGACAGAAGCGGAATTTATATCAAAGAGGAGCTTCCGGGAAAGGTATTCGCAGACTACGCAACCATTCCTGAATATGCATATAACGATGTGGTTAGATTCCAGCAGGCAGGAGTTGTTCAGGGTAATGAAGCCGGTGAATTCAATCCCTACGGCGAATTGACCAGAGCAGAGGCGGCTGTGTTCTTCTGGAACATCTTCAACCTGATTGAAAACCAGATTTAAGATACGTTCATCAAAGTTTGAATGTCTTATGAAAGGAAGGTTTATATGAAAAGAATTACAGCACTGATTTGTGCTTTGATTTTGACTGTGAGCTCTTTGAGCATTTCGGTTGTTGCCACAGACGGTGAAAGTGCGATGAGTCAAGAACGTCTGGCGGTTCTCCATGCTTTCGGAATTATTGACAATGTGGAAATGGGCGAAAAGGAACTGAAAAAGGAATGTTCCCGTGCTGATGCGGCAAAGCTTTTTTGCAGACTTCTGGGGCTTGAAATGGAAACAAGTGCTGCCCTCGATGTTGTGTTCTATGATGTGTCGAATGACACCGTGGGATATAAGTACATAAAACTCATTTCCGATTCGGGATATATGATTGGCTATCCTGACGGCAGATTCAGACCAACTCAGCCAATCAAAACCGAAGAAGCAGGCAGAGTTCTTGCAAATATTCTTGGCTACAAGCTTTATATTGAAGCATCGGGCTTGAACAGCGTGTTCCAAAAAACCGAAATTCTTGAAGGTGTGACCCTTGGTGAGGCGGCAACCTACGGAGATGTGCTGAATATGATTTATAACGCACTTCATTCCCCTGCTTGCCGTGAAGCTGAATTCGGAAGCTCCATAACCTATGAAATTTCGGAAGATTATCTTGGAATTGAGCATATCCTCAAGGTAAAAAAGACAAAGGGTGTGGTGACGGCAATTCAGGGCACAGGTCTTGAAGCCTCCAACCAAAGTCTGAAAGAAGGATATATCGAGATTGATGATATTATGTGCAAGTTCGACGGTGATGCATCGGACTTTCTTGGATATACAGTTGATTTCTATTACAAAACCGAAGACGGCGAAAATGAAATCATATATATGACGAAAAATCACAAAAACAAGGTGCTTGTTCTGAAGACTGAGGACTTGGTTGATTATTCCGACTTTACATACAGCTACATTAACAAGGATGTGGAAAGAAAGGTTTCCATAGGTGCAGACACGGATATTTTGTATAACGGTGTTGCCTATCCCATGCTTTCAAAGGAGGAAATGATTCCAAAGTATGGTGATGTTACCCTCATCGACAATAACGGTGACAACAAGTATGACGTTGTTTTGGTGAAGAATGTGGAATTTATTGTGCTGAAATCGGTCGATGCTGAAAAACGTATGTTTGTTGACAAACAAACAGGCAAAAAGTTTGATTTTGAAAAGGCGGATGAAATTGAAATTTTTGCTGACGGAAAAAACATCGCCTTTGACAGACTGATTCCCAACTCCCTTCTGACAATTGTCCGCTCCAAAGAAGACAGCGGTTGGTATAAGGCTCGTATTGAACGTGTGAACGAAACTCTCACAAATGTGGTTGTATCAGGCTTGGGAGAGGATTCCGTCACCGTTGCAGGCAAGGAATACCCCGTATGGGAAAATCTTGGGGAAGAATCCAAAAAGCATCTGAAGCCGGGAACATGCGTGAATCTTTATATGAAGGATGGCGTTGTTGTTGTGGCTGAACATGTTGTCAGCGACAGTTATGGCTATCTTGTCAGCGTTGGTGAGCCTGAAACCTTTGGAAATTCGATTAAGTTCAGACTTATACTTTCGGACCAAAGCGACGTGATTGCGGATATGGGAAAGGCAATCAAAATTGACGGAACAAGCTGCAAGAACCCTGACGAAATCCGTTCAAGACTTATGGCGTCGGCAAGGCTTTCGGCAATGCCTCACGAAGAACAGGTTTTTGCTCAGCCTGTGAAATATAAGTTCGATGGAAACGGAATTCTGGTGGCTCTTGACACCTTCTATTTTGACCCTGCCAACGAGGATGCGGAAACAAGCCTCAGAAAGCTTCCTTCGGAACAGTATAAATTTAATCTGGAAAACAAGACATTCTATCTTAATTCCACCATGGAATTCAAGGCGGTGAGTCTTGAACAAAGCTTCAAGGTTCCCACAAATGACAGAAGTTCAGAAAAAGATTACCAGTACAGATGGCTGTCCGACAACGGAATATATTGGGTTGACATCTGCAATGTGGACGAAAACAGCAAGCAGGCTGAAAAAGTTTATGTGTATATTGAGGCGTATTCAAACGGTGTTTCTGCACCCTACCTTGTGACAAGATTGTGGCAGGAGCTTGATGAGGACGGAGATGTCAAGCTGATGATGGAATATGCAACCTCCGGCTCAAAGGTTGAGCGTGAGTGCGTTGATTATGCAGCCGAAAATTACGAAAATCTGGCTGTTGGTGATATTATCAGAGTTGATTATAATATAAACAGTGAAGTGAGAGCCTTCACCAAACTTTATGACCTGACCGAAATTCCTCCCATAGACCAGCGTGTGAGAAGGTTTGCATACACAAACAACAACACCTTGAAGCCTCCCTATTCTGACGGTGACAGGCTGGTTTATTGCACCATTCTCAACTATGAGGCAGGAAACATGGTGGTGACTCCTTCAATGGTGTCTGACCCGGGCGGAATTGATGTCACATATCTTACCGATAATGTAGCGGTTGGAAACATAAAAATCTGGGAGTACTCGGTTACAAGAGGTCTTGCGGAAGTGAATGATGTTACAGTGAATGAGATTGTTTCATATGTCGATGATCACGAGAATCCTGACATTGCGGTTCTGGACATTCAGGGAAGCATTCTCAGACAGATAATCCTGATAAAAGACTGATTAAATCATTGTCGTGGAAACGTCAAAATGACGTTTTAAGCGGAATATCATTCCGCGACTTTCAGACGGAAGGTCTGAAAGCCACGCATGATTGCAATAATGTCGGTCCATGAAAACTAAGGTTTTCATGGGGGGTGCGATGTGTCGCAAACAAAAACGCAAAGCGTTTCACCGACTATTATTAAATGGAAGGAGATAAAACAGTATGAAAAAAATAACAGCTTTAATTATAACTGTGATAATGTTGATGTCCTGCATTTGTCCCATGACGGCTTGGGCGAAAATCAGTTCTGATAGCAATTGGAGGGGATTCACCTTCACGTCGGCAAAGGTGTCGGACGGTACGGCAACAATGACCAGCACAGCATCGGTGGCATCCTATATAGAAAAAGCCAATCTGACACTTCCTGAGTCCTACAAGGTCAAGTTCACAATGCAGGTTGCGGATTTCGGAAGCGGCGGATATACCGGTTTGTGGGTTGCGAACGGTTCGAAACGATGTGGTGTTTATATCTATTCAAACCGTCTGAACAGTTATGGCGGTGAGCAGTATGATGGTGTCAGTGTTGGGTCTTCATGGCACGAATATGCAATTGATGTCAGTGGTGGCACTCAACAGCTTTTTATTGACAGCAAGCTTATCGGAACAGGTACATGCAATCCCCATGACAAAACACAGCGGTTATGTTTTTTTGCCGCAAAAGGAGCCGTGGTGAATGTGGAAAACTTTTCAATAACAAATGCTGACGGAACGGACATTGCAGATGCATTGCTCACTCCACCTGTTGAAACAGAATATACACCTGAATTCACCACAAACTGGGCAGAATCAACAGAAGGCTGGGTTGTGACAGATGCTGACGAGCTTTTCGTCAATGAAAAAGGTAACTTTGAATATAATTATGAAAATCCCGATGAAAGCTATTTGCAGATTGAAAGAGCACCAAAGTTTACGGAGAATTTTGATGTGGAATTCGGTCTTCAGATTCATGAATACGGTGCACAGGGATTTTTGTTCAAGTGTTCCATTGATGGATATAATAACTTCTTTGATGTGAAGCCAGACCGACTGACTGGCACGAGTGCAAAGGGTAACAGCATACAGGGAACAGGCTTCAAGGTTGATATCGGCAACGACTGGCACGATTGGAAACTTGAGGTCAGAGGAACTTTTGTGACCATATATATGGACGGCAGCGAGGTTTGTACC
>JAZNLK010000109.1:0-33992 GCA_045579055.1 Clostridia bacterium | reverse complement strand
GGGAGTTAAGAAAATAATGGCAAATCTCTAATAAAGATAAGCCATTATTTCTTTCTTTTTATGATTTTTTGAAAAATTCTAAGTTTCACGGGTTAATATTGAAGTTTAATTCTACTTTCTCGGACGGTCTGTAGGTCTAGGGGGGTCTGGGCAAAAATAAAATCTTGAATTTAGACCCCCGGGGGTCTGAAGCAAATTTTCACAAGAAAAATGTGGCTTTAAATAAAGTGAAAAATACCTGCAAAACAACGAAACCCCTTGATATCAAGGGGTTTCAGTTGTATCAACCTTTCGGTCTTTTGGTGTCTATAAGCTACTAAATTGATACAATTTCGCAGAATTATCGTTTTGCCAAAAGGTTTAACCTTTTGGCGAAAGTCATACTTTTTGGCGTAAGTCCGTACTTTTTGGCAAAACTCAAACCTTTTGGCAAAACTCAAACCTTTTGGCAAAACTCAAACCTTTTGGCGAAAGTCATACTTTTTGGCGAAAGTCTATACTTTTTGGCAAAACTCAAACTTTTTGGCAAAAGTCTATACTTTTTCACAAAAGTTATATCTTTCAGTGAAACAATGGGGGTTCGAAAAGTGTGTATTACGCCAAATAAAGTCATTTTTTGACACAAATTAATTTTTGTGTTTCATTACTTAAAAAACGGCAAAGGCTTGATAATACTGAATAAAATAACAAAAAGCTGTCTGTAATAGAACACGAGAGGTTCAGATTCAGACAGCCTTTCAGCTTTTCATTTTAACGTTGTATTTTCAAAGGCTCTCAGCACTTCATCTTTTGCCGCATTTGCCTTGAAATATCTTTTTCCTGCAACAGGAATAACAATATCGGCTCCGTTATTTTTGACCTGAAGTTCTTCCCCGCCAAGTTGTTCCGAATAGCTGAATCTCGCGTTCAGAGTAATCTCAATCTCTCCGGTTCCTCTTTTATGCCAGAGCACAACATATGTGCCGTCTGCACGGTCAAAGGTATATGCAGTCACAACTTCTGCCACATCTTCGGGTAATGCCACTTTCACGTATTCAACAAGTTCATAATCATCCTTTTCATCAACAAGAAGAGTAAACTCCTTGCCAGGATTGCGGAGCATCTGTTTTTGTTCATTTGTGAGCCAGTTCTTTTCTCTGACATCTTCCCAACGTCTGAGAACTTCAAAGTTATCTGCCGTTCTGGGGTTGGATGCGAACGCTTTCGGATTGCATTGTATGGTTATGGGACAACCATATGATGCCGCCTTACTTGAACCAAACTCGTAGATATCAGGCATAGTTTCCATAACATACTTCCACCAGCCGAAATTCACGCGGGTGAAATCCTTCTGCATTTCAAGAGCTTCACGAAGAGGATGCTCAACAATCATGTCTTTGAACTCATGCATTTCAAACACATCAAAAGCATTACCTCCGCCGAGCATATGCCAGCTGAAATGAGATTTTGCCGCACCCTCACAATAAAGAGGTTCTTTATCAAACTTCTTATAAACACGGTACTGGGCATTGGGAATATGGAACTCAAAGGGCGGAATTGCACCTTCAGAACCGTCATAATAAGCAAATTCAAAGCCTGTATTATACACCTCACCCAATTTTTGAGCAATTTCATCCTGCAAACTGCTTTCCTGATCAATATAAACACTGCCTGCACCATATTCGCTGACATCAAGTATACCGCCTATCTGACCGAGCTCATGAGAAATAATGTTGGTATCATAATATCCTCTTTTGCAGCCTGTGAAGCAATAAGGGTATTCCGTTGTGTAATCTTCATAGTAAATACATTCGCCACCAAATTTCAGTACGCGGCACTTTTCGTGTGTCACACTCCCCTCAGGATTCTCTTCCACATAAATCACGGTGTCATCAAGTCCCAAAGGCTTAGAAAGAGTGAAATGACGTGTCAGATGCAACCTGTGGTCCGCAACAGGGGTCACATATGAGGTGCGTGTACCTATATGTGTCTGCAGGAAGTGGAATCCGGGTGTAAGTCCTGAAGCTTTGATTTTTTCAACCAAAGCCTTGATATCTTCAAGCTTGTTGGGATACTCCTTTCGCCAGATAAAGCCGTTACAAAGCTTGTACGGATGATCGTCCTCAAAAAAGCAGGTGTAATAAAGAAGCATCATTTTGAATCCTGCCGCCTTGGCATATGCAATATGTTCATCGGCATTTTCAGGAGTAAGACCGTCTGTCCAGTATGCCGACCTGTTGATTTTGTCTCCTCTTCTGCTTTCAACACCCTTGGGCAGGTTATAATCCTTTTCCAGGGTTTCAACCACATTCATAAGCTCGTCGGTAGGTGAAACAATCAACGTTGCCGAACAGTTTTTAAGCTTTATTCCCTTTATGGCATCTGCAGTCATAATGCGGAAACCTTCACGTTTTTCGGAATCAATTCTCGCATACGGAGAGTTTGCAAGAACATTAACAGCCGTCTTTCCGTCCCACATAACATTCAGCCATTCTCCAAACTTTTCCCTGTTCTTTATGGGAAGCTGGATCAAGCGGAACTCAGCAACAGGCGGCGGTGTCATGCACAAACCTGCAAAATCCTTCTCGGTGACGATAAAATCAGCCAAAGCAAAGCTTATGTATGTGGGTTGAATATTCACTTCAACCACAGCTTCAAAGGTTACCAATTCAAAACCCACTATCAGCCGATTTTCCTCCCGACGGACACGATTTGCATTGAATGTTGTCCGTTTATTGGGATGGGCAAGCTTGATTTCATTATTGTATGGGCGCTCTTCGGTAAGTGAAAACAACGGAATCCCTGTACCCGTTTCAAGACACTCTTCCCCTGTTTTCTTACAAAAAAGACTCTCTGCCACACACTCCGGTGTAACCTCCAGACGGAACATCTCATTCTCTATGATAATATTTCCCATTTTGTACTCCTTTTACAACGATATAATTAAAATGCTTTCAATAATTATAGTCACTTTTTATATCCTTGTAAAGATACTTTTTCCACAAAAACTTGTCAAAAACAAGCGTCTTCTTTGCTAAACATAATAAACACTGTATGCATTGAGGATATGAATAAACTCATATCCTGACAGAGAAAAAAGAGCATTTTTGTTATTGTATTTATACGAGAATTGGTTTAAAATAAATGTACGATAACCTATCTTAAGGAGTTTTGAAAATGATAATAAGTACGAAGGATGAACTAAAAAATTATGTGACAGATCATAGGATTTGGCAAGGAATTCCGAGTATAGAAATAACAAAAGCAGGCAGAATATTTGTGACGTTTTATTCCGGCAACGGTGGTGAACGTTTGGGGAATTTTGCGGTTGTTGTTATGTCTGATGACGACGGCAAAACTTTTTCTGAACCTGTGGTAGCTGCATATAAAGATGAGCAACACAGATGTTTTGATCCGTGTCTTTGGATTGACCCTTTAGAACGTTTGTGGTTTACATGGTCGATAATGCCGGATGACGGAACCTATGCTTCCATCTGCGAAAATCCGGATGCGGACGAACTTGTATGGAGCGATTCCTTTTATGTTGGCGATGACGTGATGATGAATAAGCCAACAGTTCTTTCGACCGGGGAATGGTGTTTTCCTATTGCAATCTGGCCAAGAGAAATGAGGAGCAGATATAAACATAAATATGACCCAAATAAAGAACCGGGTGCATATATATACAGAACCGTTAATCACGGTGAGACATTTGAACGTCTTGGTGGTGCTGATGCCGGATATCGTGATTTTGATGAACATATGATTGTTGAACTGGAAGATGGCAGACTGGCAAATTATATACGTGTTGACGGTGGCATTGCAGTTTGTTATTCGTATGATAACGGAAATTCTTGGTCTCCACCTGTTCACACGGGCTACGGTGAGACACCGTCAAGATTCCATATAAGGCGTCTCAAATCGGGTCGACTTCTGCTTGTCACCCACATCAATTCAAAACATCTGAAGGTTAAGAGAACCAACCTTGCGGCACTTCTTTCTGACGATGATGGCAAAACATGGCAGCACACATTAATGTTGGATGATCGTGATTGGGTTTCTTATCCTGATGCAAAAGAAGGAGATGATGGTTTTATATACATTGTCTATGACAGAGAACGTCAGGGAACGTCAATTGAGAATGCATATACTAAGGCACGTGAAATTCTTATGGCAAAAATAAGCGAAGACGATATCATTGCAGGAAAGCTTGTTAACAGCGAAAGCAAGCTCAGACAAATTGTGTCCAAGCTTGGAAAGTTTTATGACGAAAGTATAAATTATTATGAAGAACCAAGTAGATATACGGATGAAGGTCTTGCAGAGCTTCTTCTGACAAAATATTCTGATAGGATTATTGAAAAAATATTTGAATTCTATGCTGTTAATTGCGTTAATATGAATAAAATTGACAGTTGCAGATTGGATACGCTTATTGAGGCGTTGGATGCCGAAAAAGATGACAAGACCAATGCTGTTATAGAAATAATCAAATTTGTGCGTTCTTCTGCATCTGATAAGTCTGAGTCGGTGCCGATAATAAAAGCTGTGAAGGGGATAATTTTGAGTAATATTGAAAACGATATTTCTGTTAAGGAAATTGCGTATGAAATTGGAATCAGCTCATATTATCTGATGCATTCATTCAAAAAGGTTACAGGGACAACCATAACCAATTATAAGCATTCGCTCAAATTATCTAAAGCGAAAAGATTGCTCATAAGCAGTGAACTTAATATAACAGAGATATCCGGTCAATGTGGTTTTTCAAATCCAAGCTATTTTACAGAAGTTTTCACAAAAGAAGAAGGTATTTCGCCTTTGGAATACAGAAAAAACCTTTCGTGATGATGGTGCAAAATGGTATACTGCAAACCGTATCAACTGTAAGGTTGTTGACAAATTTATTTGATGTATGTTAAGATGTCAAAAACAGACAGAGAAAAGTTGTCTGAAAACAACATTCTGCAAACTGTTCAGAAATGCCGGATACATACAAAGGGTTGAGGTAGGTGAAAAGCTTTGGATAATCTGCAAAAAATCTATTTATCAAAATTCAGTTTTGCTGAACATTTGGGTGGTTGCCGGAATGTTCTTCCGGGTGAGGAGTGGAGCGACTCTGAGTGTGTGTCTGAATATGATGCCTTTTATTATATCAAAGAAGGCGGATGTACCTTTGTTATTGACGGCGAAAAATATGAAGGAATTCCGGGAAGATTGTTTTTTATCCCTGCCGGGGTTTCAGTTTTTTGTAGTAATGATAAACACAAAAAAAGCGTTGTGTATTGGATTCGGATGAAAGTTTATCCCAATGACATAAATATGTTGAAGTTTCTTGGCTTGCCGTATTTTGTTGATGTGGACAGTCCTCTGATAACACAAAAATCATTTGCACTTTTTTTTGAAGCAAACGAAAGTGAATTGGTTGTTGACAGGCTTCATGCGAAATCCTTCGTTTTTCAACTGCTTTCGGTATATATAATTCTGGCTAAAAGGGATACTGTATCTGTTGATAGAGGTAAGGATGAAATTATTTACCGTATTGTCGATTTTATTGACAAGAATATCGAGATGAACCCGTCAAACAACGACCTTGCAAGAATATGTCATTTTCATCCCCAGTCATTCATCCGTTACTTCAAAAAAAAGACAGGACATACTCCTGCAAGATATATTAAGCTCAAGAAAATGGAAAGAGCAAAGATGCTCATCGAAGAAACTGATATGTCTTTCAGTAAAATAATGGAACGCGTGGGATATACCGATGCGTCACATTTTTCCAAATCGTTCAAAAGTGTATACGGAGTGATTCCACGGATGTACAGACAAAGCGTAAGGAAAAAAGGTGAGGAATAGCCGTTGAATTCTTAAGGTAAGAGTGGTGAAAACAATGGATTTTATGCAGGAATTCTATTTTTCAAAATTGGGTATAGTTGGGCATTCGGGAGAGTTTTTCACTGTTGATGCAGGTGAAGAATGGTCAACTCCTGAGACGGTATTTGCCCAGAATAAGTTTTACTACATTAAGGAAGGACATTGTGAGTTTTGTATTAACGGTGAATTTTATGAGGGAATACCGGGGCGTTTATTTTTGATTCCTGCCGGCATTCCTCATTCATATCACAACGATAAAAGTGAAGTATTCAGTTCCTATAAAGTTTTCTTCGATATATATCCCAACAATATCGGCATATTCAATCTTTTGGGTCTGCCGCCTTATGTTGATGCCAAGGACGATTATCGTATGTGTTTTTTCTTCAGTGATTATATTGAGCGTTACAGCGACGGAAGAGTGGCGGATATACTTCACATCAAGTCTTGCCTTATAGAGATGATTATTCAGTATATGGTTCTTACCGGGTGTGATGGGCTTTCGGTAAAAAACTCAAAAAATAACGTTTTTAACCAGATAATTGAGTATATTGATGAAAACATAGATAAGAGCATAAGTAATGAAGAACTTGCAAAAGAGTTTCACTTTCATCCAAATCACCTTATCCGTGTTTTTAAAAAGAAAACGGGTCAGACTCCTGCGAGATATATAAAAATGAGAAAAATGGAAACAGCCAAACAACTAATTGAGGAGACGGAACTTAATTTTAATGAAATTATGCAGCGTGTGGGAAGTGATGATGCGGCTCATTTTTCAAAAATGTTCAAAAGTATATACGGTCTTTCTCCCAGAACATATCGTCAGGACCGCAATCTATATAATGAGAAATATTGAGTCTTTAAGATGAAAAATTATATTTGAAATGCTTTGGGAGGAGAAATAATATGCGTACATATTGTAATCCTTTGTCGATTAAGGATATTAAAAGTGGAAAATGGCTTGATGGACCCGGTGAAGGAAAAGACTACAAGGATCATCGTTCAATTTCTGATCCGAGTGTGGTTTACTATGACGGGAAATGGATTATGTATCCAAGTTATTCGGTGGCATATGTTACCGAAGATTTTGTAAATTGGGAATATGTGGATATAAATGTTCCGAGACTTGGATATAGTCCTGCAGTTGTTAATTTTAAAGGTAAATGGTATCTGAACGGACACGGAAAGAGCGAACTTTATGTGTCTGACAGTCCTCTGGGACCCTTTGAACTGTGCGGACATTTCACAGATACAAAAGGAAATATATTTGCACCTGTTGATGCTTGTTTTCTTGCAGACGGTGATCGGCTATATTTGTATTTCTTTAACGGCGTGAATGAACATAACATGGATGTGGAACGTCTCACAAGTACGGCAGGGGTGGAGCTTGACCCTGACAGACCCTGGCAATTCATCACGGAACCCGTTATCTTAAATGTTTTTAATCCTGACAAGGAATGGCAACGAATGGGTGAGCATAACCAGAACAAAAGAATGGGCTGGATTGAAGGTCAATGGATGAAAAAAATCGGGTCAAGATATTATCTTCTTTATTCCGGCAGCGGTACTATTTTCGGAACTTATGCAAATGGTGTTGCTTATTCTGACGAAGGCCCGCTTTCCGGTTTTGTTGACCAGAAGGTTCATGATCCGTTGACAAGAAAAACGCATGGTCTTATGAGGGGTGCAGGGCACGGAAGTATTGTGGATGGCCCGGATGGAACGTTGTGGATATTCTATACCTGTATTTTTAATTATAATCATGTGTATGAAAGAAGAGTTGGTATGGATCCGTTGGGGATTGATGAAAACGGTGAGTTGTATTGCCCTGCTGTTACGGATACGCCTCAATACGCTCCCGGGGTGCTGAAACACCCTGAAAATGGAAATTCTGCAGGACTTCTTCCGTTGACTTTCAACAGCAGGCCTGTCGCATCCAGCAATGCTCCGGGACGAGACGCCATATACGCAAGTGATGACAGCATTCTTTCGTGGTGGCAACCTGCGGAGGATGACGCGGAACCTGAGATTATATTCACTTTGGGAACAAAAACAGCTTATGATGTCAGTTCGATAAGATTAATCTGGAGAGATCTGGGAATGGATACTGACAACGGAATATATTCCGGCCCGTTCCGTTATGTGATGGAATATTCAAAAGACAGCGACGGAACACAATGGGATGTATTGGTGGATGCTTCGGAAAACAAAGATGATTTATGTATTGACTACAGACGGTTTGAAACGGTAAAAACATATGCAATAAAACTTAGAATTCTTGGGGCGCCAAAAGGAATTATTCCAGGTCTTGTAAGCTTAACAGCATTTGGAAAATGTTCATCATCAATGCAATAATATAATTCAGCAAAAAATCACTCTTATAGTCGGAGTGATTTTTTTGTGTTAATATGGTTTTATCAAAATGTTAGTTTTAAACAAGAAACGGATGTTCATATAGGATGTATTTTGATGAATTTGTGGTATAATTATTGTATGTAGTAGAGTGTTATAAATTATAGACACTGTTAAGAAAGTTGAATCTAATAAATACAGGAGGAATCGAAAATGACAAAAAAAATATTGGCAACTGTTTTTGCGGTTGCAACATTACTTATGATTTTCGCAATAAGTGCAAGTGCAGACCTTCCCAATTCAAAAACATGGGTTGAGCAGGACTTCACAAGACCTGATGACCAGTTGATAAATCCTGACTGGATTCCGGACAACTGGAAGATTGCCGGACGTACCTCTGCGGGCGGAACCGACAATCAGAATCTGGGTATATATCGTGTGCATGAGGACGGATATGTGGAGCTTGCTCAGGGAGAGTATGTGGGTTTTGCTTCATTTACATATAATCCGCCATATATTTACAAAGACTATACTTTCATGATTGATGTAAAATTCCCTACGGAAGACGCAGTATACACAAATAAGCATGGCGTTATCTGTGCAATCAACGGTTACTGCGTTGCTGTCTATGCAAACGGACAGATTCCCTACAGAACCTCCACGGGAAGCGGTGCTATGACAAGCGAATCATTGCATGACCCCGACAAATGGTATACGTATGCGTTTGTGGTTAAAGGTGACAAAATGAGTGCATATCGAATGGCAGAAGGTGAAAATGTGTTCTCAGCCGTGATTGAAGATACCTTGATGCAAACAAGAAACGGAAATGAGCTTTGGGGTATGATTGCTCAGGGCGATGCAAAGATGCTCATTGACAACGTGAAGATTTTTTCGGGAAAAAGTCTTGTTGACAGCAAAATTGAGTTCAGCGAAGATAAAACAAAAATAACAGGAACACTCACCGTGAGAAATGGAGACGTGACTCCCGGAAATAGTGATAACGCTATGGCTGTTATGATGGCATACGACAAAAAAGGAAAGATCCTCGGCATGAAGTATATGCAGGACATACCGGTTCTTTTCGGAGATGCTGAGACTGTTCCTGTTGAGATGAATTGCTCGGGCTTCTATGAAAAGCTGGTTGGTGGAACAGTTGAGCTTTATTTGTGGGATACCATGGGAAGCTTCAAGCCTCTTACCGAAGCATACGTAGCTTCTGTACAGTAGAAATTATACAGCAAGGAGATGAGAAAATGACAAAAAAGATTTTAAGTCTGATTATTTGTGTGGCATTGGTTTGCTCGTTTATGACAGTTGTGAACGTCAGTGCCGCAAGCGGTTATATTTCGGACGGTTATTTGATTTATGAAGATTTTGAGGACGGAACATTGGGCGGCTTTTCATCAGGTACCATTTCCGAATGGGATGATGGTAAGGCTGTTCATTTGTCAGATAACTCTTATTATAATATTGATCTACCTGATTATTATATTTTTGAATTCGATCTGAACAAAACGGTGAATATTCCCTATAACGAAGATATTTCTTTCAAAGATGGAAATGCAATGAATGTTCCGTCCTTTGGAATTCAGCTTATGAATGCAACCATAGACAAAGATGTTTGGTATACATACAGAATAATGATTGACCAGTCAGAAATGTCCAATGCGTCAAGTGATGTATATAATTCTGACGGTGTGAAGGTGTGGAGAAAAGTCCGTGACGGCGAATGGGAGAACTGCGTTGTAAACAAGCATTTCAGAGCATTGAAGGGTATTGCACACGGTGCTGATAAGACAATCGGTTTTTATGCAAAAGATCACACGCAGTTTGATGTTGATAATATCAAACTTTTTGACGGCACCTATGTGTCTGATGTGTGGTTTGAGGACGAAAAGGGCAAAGTTGATCAAATTCCCGAGGGATTGCTTGTTCCGAAGTATGACATTGCAAACTTTGGGGGATTCGGAGAAGCTGTTGCAGTTACTGCTGTTTATGACGTTGATGGAAAACTTATCAATTGTGAGAAAAATGTGATAACAGGACTTGAATTCGGCACAGCGACTGTTGACGGTGCAGCGGTTCTCATGGTTGACTATCCTGACGCTGCAAGAGTTGAAGCTTTTCTTTGGACAAGCACAGAGATTCCCCAGTCCATAGGTTCAACCTATTGTGTCATTGGCGAGGATGTTTTGGTGGAAAGCTCAGCAACCGAAACAACTTCAATTGCGACAAGTTTGGGCTCTGACTATGTCAACAATTTTGTTGCTGTTGACAGAAGCACATACGCAAACACTCTGACCGTTGAGGGTAAGCACAGCAAGGGTGAAGAAGTGACCGTGATTGTGATTGCAACTGCAGGAGACAAGACCGTGGTTGCCACACAGTTCAGAACCGCTGAGGACGGAAGTTTCAAAAGAGATTTTGTGCTGAATGCAGAACTCTTTGAGGGTGAAGAAAATATATCTGTTGCTGTTTCCGGGGTGAATACAAATCCTCAGATTTTTGATGTTTCAATTGCATCAGGCTGGGATGAAATGGCGGCAGATTTCAAGACGGCAAATACAGCGGAAGAAATCGAAAGCTATCTTGAAACCTATAAAGCAAATCTCAACTATTATGAATCAGGAAAAACCGAACCTGTGACAGCAGATGTTGACGGACTTTCAGGTGAAGACGACTATGCTGACATTGAATTTGTAAAGAGCAAGGCGGTATATCCCGATGAAATGACATACGGAGAGGTTGTTGATGCATCAATTGCCCTTGTGAAATCAGCAGAAGCTGTTGATGAATTTGAAGAAGCTTTTGCAGAAGCAAAGGGAAATGCGGATGCAAACGAAATAGGTCGGCTCATTGAAAATGTTGATTTCATGGATTTTCCCCTTGAAGGTGTTTCAAATATTGCCAAGGTATATGCCGAGCTGGCAGAATCCGATGAAGAAATGTCAACAATAATGCAGATTTATGATGCTTTTGTAGCGGCACACGATGAACAGAAGCAGTTGGAAGAAGCGACAATCCCTTCTTTCCGCAATGTGGATAGCGGAGCGGCGTTGAAAAATTTCTTTGCTGACAATGTTGATGTTCTGGGAATTGCCCCCGAAAAGTATGTGAATGACAAATATGATGATGACTATGCTGTGATGTATTCTGCATACGAAGGACAGTTCAGCAATTGTGATACCTATGAAAAGGTAAACAGTGCAATTGTATTTCTTGATAATTATATAAATGAGTATAACGCATTCCTTGATGCTATAAACAATGCGGAAACCGGTGATGAGCTGAAGATGGTTATGGAAGGCGAACTTTCATTCGTTGATCTTGGTCTTGCGGATTCTTCTCATATTGTGAACAGAGAATATCTTTATGCTGAGCTTGAAGGAAAAGCCTTTGAATCACTTGCAGATGTGAAGGAGGCTTTCGCAACTGCAGTAACAGTTCAGGGCGGCAGAGAAGCAAATGTTCTTAATGATTTTATGCTGATTTCTTCGGAAGAGAAGGTGGAAGCATTTTTCAAAACCTATGGCATGATGATTGGTGTGGAAAGCGAAGTTAACTATGCTGTTTTCTATGAATTGTACAGCAAATCACGTTCTGATTTTGAGGACACTGTTTTTGATTATAGAACTGCAGTTGCTCAGGTGCACACGATTCTTTCTAAGGTTGATGAAGCCGAAGAATTTATTGCGGAAATCAATAAGGAAGCGGAAAATGACAGTTGGACAGCTTTGAAAGCCCTTTATGAAGGCGAAAAGTTTGCGGAGTTTGTTGGAATTTCCACTGATGCGTCAGGCGTGAACGACATCAGAGCACTATATCAGAGAATAGGAGCTTTGGCACCATTTGAAAATCTCACACAGATAAAGGATGCTTTTGAAAATGCATACAAAGACCAGCTTGCATATGAAGAAGTTGCAGGTGGCTATGAATCATTTGATGAAGAACTCCTTGATTTTGTTGAAAGTGCATGGAAGCTTAAAATCCAGGGTAACGTTGTAACTGTGAACGGCAAAGTTGAAGAAAGAGGAATTCACAACATTTCTCTCTATGTTGAAGACAAAAACGGTATTCCTATTTATATGAAACAGCTTTCATCAAAGGGTACGGGTGATTTCGAAATCACTTTCATACTGAACCCTGATTTTTATGAACAGGATGACAACAAAGCAACCTTGAAGGTGACAGGCGACAGAATGAATCTTTATGCCTTTAGTCCCTTCAAGCTTTATAGTCACGATGAGCTTTCTGATATAATTGACGGTTTTGCGGAAATAAACAGCAAAGCATCTCTTGAAATATATTTTGATACTTACAAGGACATGTTGAATCTGGATGTTGAACGTGACAGCAACGGAAAAATCACTGACCGTGCGCTTGAAGCGCTTTATCTGGTTCACAGTCAGAATAAGGCGGACGGAAGATACGAAAAGATTACGGACATTGACGAAGTCCTCAACGGTGTTGATGGTGAGTCGGGAACAGAGTACCTCATGGCGAAAATGGGTGAAATAATCAACTGCCTTGATGAACTGACAGCAGCTGCAAATGAACGTGTGGGCAGCACAAAAGGAAATTGGAGCAAAATTCAGAAGCAGGTTCAGCTTGCAATTGAAAATGAATGGATTTCACCGCAAGTGTCAGGCAAAGTTGTGAGCGTTGACAAGATGTATCTGAGAATGGCAGGCAAAGACTATGGTCTTCTGTCAACTGTTGAATCGGAATATGAAAAGGCATATGCCGCACAAGTTGGTGCAGATAAACCCAAGGAACCAACAAGCGGTGGCGGATTTGGAGGCGGCGGAGGCGGCGGAAGCTCCTCAAACGGCGGTGACGGCAAGATAACATCAGGTGGTGGCGGAACAAGCAATCCACAAAATGTTATTATGGGTGGCGAAACAGGTACAGAAAAGACCGAAGTTCCCACAAACCTTCCCGGACATCCTGAAGCTCCATTCACCGATGTCACATCGGAATACAGTTGGGCAAAGGATTCAATCAACGGACTCAGAAGATACGGAATTGTCAGAGGTGACGGCAACGGTCTTTATCGACCCGGTGATGGTATCAGCCGTGAAGAATTCCTGAAAATACTCCTTGACGCATTTGGTATTGAAAGAACAGATGCAACTGTTCCCTTTACTGATACAGATAAATCAGCCTGGTACTATTCAACGGTTGCCACGGCATATGAAATGGGAATTGTCAACGGTTATCCTGACGGAAGCTTCGGCATCGGTGACACAATTACCCGTGCTGATATGGCTGTTATGGTTTGCCGTGCAATGGAAAAGATGTCAATCAACCTTGATGCAACAGACGAAGCATTTTTGTTTAATGACTTCACAGCAATTCCCGAATACTCATATTCATCGGTTGTGAAGCTTCAGAGAGCAGGAATACTCAACGGTGATACCTTCGGTTACTATAATCCGTTAAACAACGTTACGAGAGCAGAAGCAGCCGTTGTCTTCTGGGCAATATTTAACGGAGTATCCGATATAATAGACAATCCGTATATAACAGAGTACAAATAATTTAGGAAAACACAGAAAGGATAATTAAATATGATAAAAAGAGTATTTGCATTTTTATTGTCAGTAGTGCTCATTGTATCTGCTATGAGCTTGACAGTATATCCCGTTGGTTTTCCTGAAAACAATACATGGGAAACCAGCGAATGGATAACCGATAGTCAGGTTGAGCTACTCAACAAACTCGGAATCACTTCATGGACAAGCATAAGTGCAATGGGCGCAAGAAATGAAGAAGTTGTCACAAGATGGTTTGTGGCATTCTACGTTGCGAGAATTATGAAGCTTGATACCAAAACTCCGGCAGAATTTGAAACCCTGTTCAAAGATCTGACATCTGAACATACATACTATCCTCAGATTAAGGCTTGTGTTGAAGCAGGTTATATGAAGGGTGATCCCGACGGATTTTTCAGACCTGATGAACCGGTGACAACAGCAGAAGTTGAAACCATTTTCCTGAGAGTTCTGGGATATAGTCAGTATATGTCTGTTGTGGGCGAAGCAAAGGTTCGCAATATGACAAAGATTACGGATGGAATTCCTGCATCCGACAGCATCACTCAGCCTCAGATGCTGAGAATGATTTACAATGCATTGAATTCACCTGTAATCAGAGCGGAGGATTTCAAGAAATACAGCGACGGCGGAATTGATATTAATTATGTTATTGACGAAACCTATCTTGGCTTTGAACATTTCTATGATGTGAAGTATGAAGTTGCGGTTCTTGACGGAATACAAGGAACAACACTTCTGAACGGAACAGATGCTTTTGGCGATGGTGAAATCAGCATTGCAGGCATTAAGTATAACTATGAAGGTGATGCCACAGACTTATTGGGTTACCGCGTGAATTATTTCTATAAGGAAGTGTCAGACGGCGAGTTTAACATTATTCAGATTGAAAAGTCGGATAAAAACAAAGAGCTTGTTCTGACCCATGATATGATTGACAGCTTTGGCAGCGGTGTGTATACATATTATGACGGCAACAAGACAAAGACAGCGGAGATTACTTCTTTGACAAGGGTGATTTACAATGATATTGCAAATCCGATGTATGAACCCAGTGAAATGATTCCGGAATACGGAACTGTCACCCTCATTGACAATGACGGAAAAAGAGGATACGAAGTTGTGAAGATTGAGGACTACGATTTCTACTTTGTGTCATCGGTTAATGCAACCGAAAACAGAATCTATGACACTGAGTCGGTTCAGTTTGATTCGGAAGGAAATGTGGTTGCCAACATGCCGCTTGATCTTAATTGCGACAATCTGACAATAATGAACGGAAGTTCAAAAATCAATCTTGACAGAGTGAGAAAGAGTAATCTTCTTGTTGTGAAGCGAAGCGGAAAAAATGCAAGCTATGACAAGATATATATCGACTTATATAAGGTGTCGGCAAAGGGTGTAAAGGTTACGTCTGTGAATGAAGATTATCTTTCAACAGCAACAAAGAAATATCCCGTATGGAAATATGTGAATAATGTTGAAATGGGAAAGATGTATAATCTGTATACCTTTGAGGATACGGTTGTTATGGCAATTGAAAACACCGATGCAGGTCCCGAATATGCATATCTTCTGAATATGGGTATTGACGGAAATGAGCTTATGCACACCACCAGATTTGCATTTATTGATCTGGATGGAAACTATGCTGAATATGAAGGTGCAGAAAAGATTACGGTTGACGGCAATAAGCTTGAAGAACCAACAAGAATGGCGGATGCACTTATCAATGCGGCAATGAACTATTCAAACGGATATAGTGAAGATTATCCCATGTCACAGCCTGTGAAAGTTGGTCTCAACTCAAAGGGGCAGGTGAATTATATTGATACATATCAGTATAATCAGGGAATTGAAGAGGAAAGCACACTTCAGTATATCCCTGAATCAAAAGGCTCAACAAACTCGTACAACTCCTACAACAGAAGTCTTTATAACCTTGCAGAAGGCACAACAAATCAGTATACAAAATTTGTAACAAGTATGGAAACTTCAACTCCTATAATATTTGTGCCAAGTAACAGATTTGACGAAGCGTCATATGTGAAAAAAGGTATGACCAATGCTGACACATATACGGTGGATGTTGTGGGCAGAGATCCCAAGATTATGGTTGCGGATGCAGTTTTTGCGTATTACAATCCCAAGTCGGGCGGAATTGCAACAGAGACAAGAACATTCATTATTGCAGACCTTTATTGTGAGTTGAATGCTGAAGGCGAAAAGGAATTTTATGTTACGGGCTATTATATGAAGAATAAATATGTTTATACCTGCGAAGAAGACCTTTATAACAAGCTTTCAGTTGGTGATGTATACTTCTTTGAAGTTGACAGAAACAACAAGATTATAACAAACAAGCTTGTGTATGCAATCAATGATGATTTCCCGGCACGTGAAAACCGTCAGGCGGTGGAATCACAGACAGTAGCTCCTGCGGGTTCAAAGGGAACTATATATGGTTCGTTGGTACATTCGGCAGGTTCGTATATCAGGGTTTCACAGTCAATCCCATCGGATGACGAAGGTTATGATCCTGATTTCAAGGTGGGTAACTTCTATATTGCTAATGCGGGTATATATAAATATTCAAAGGTTCAGGGACAGCCTGTTGTGGAAATGGCATCCTTGTCCACAGAACCAACATATTATATTGACCCCGAAAACCCGGCAATTGTTCTTGTGAACGTGAACAACGGTGTAAACCAGGTTTACATCATCGAAAAGTAAGCCGAAGCAGAAAGGAGATAGAATATTATGAAAAGAATTATGGCATTAATTTGTACAACGGCTCTTTTGTGCACCTTGTTGACAGCAGTCACTCCTGTAAGCGTTTCGGCGACAGACCCTTGGGAGGGTTGGACACTTGCAGGTGATGCAAAGATAGAAGACGGTGTGCTTCATATGATAAGTAATGCGGCAGGAAGCGGCACTCAGGCAACAAAGAATTTCGGAACACTTCCTCAGCAATATACTGTTATGTTCTCAATGAAGATTAATAAAAACAGTACGTCCATGGGTCTTCAGGGCGGTATCGGCGAGCGTGCAGGTTTCTATATTTTCGGCGGGTATCTGCGTTCCATGGATACAGGCGAGAACCTGAATATTTCGGATATGGGAACATGGCGTGACTATATGATTGAAGTTGACCATGACAAGGACGAACAAAAGATTTATGTTGATGAGGTGCTTGTGGGAACACAAACCATCAAAGATGTTGGTATGAGAAGTCAGTGGTACTTCTGGGCAACAAATACAGACGCGGATTTTGAAGTAAGTGACTTTGTGATGCTTGCTGAACAACAGCAGGGTACTGTTGGAGGCGGTGAGCTTCTGTCACTCACAAAGGAATATACCGAAGCATTCCGTCAGGAGTGGGATGAAATCGGCGGCTGGACAGTTGAAACAGGCGGTCAGGTGATACATCATCCCGAAGACGGTATTGTGCAGATGAGAGTTTCGGGCGAAAATCTTGTTTACAGAAGCATTGAACGTCCTCTGAGACCTCCGCTGAATTATGATATGGAATGGCGAATCAAGTTCCCTGAGCTTGTGGGCGATGAACAGCAGGGTGCGGCATCTCTGGAGCTTTCCACCGACAGCCGTCACACATGGATAAGTATCAAGCCCGGTTGCTATATTCACTTCAACAACTTTGGTCAGGACGGAGATCAGCCTCTTTATGAAGGCCCCCAAAGCTCAATTACATATGGTGCAGACAACGAATGGCATACATGGAAGGCAGAAGTCAGAGCCCAGCACGTGACATGGTACATTGACGGCAAGGAGCTTGTGGGTTATGAAATGCTCCACAGCAATACAAACAGATGGCACGTGGCATTATTCCAGCAGAACTATGATTCCGAAACTATAGATGTTTTGATGGATTGGGTGGAATATACACCTTATTTCGAAGAAGAGCTGAAACTTGACGAGAGAATAGGCGGTTCGGTTTTTGCCGAAGGCAGAGACATTGAACTGAAAGCAATGCCTGCCGGGGATGTTGAAAAGGTTGACTATTATGTGAACAACGTTCTTGCGGGCAGCGGCTACAAGGCTGATGCGTATATTTATAAGCTCAAAAATCCCAAGGTTGGTGCTTATACCGTGAAAGCAAAGGTTGGGGAAGTTGAAACTGTCACCCAAAGCTTCATGGTGAAAAAGTCATTTGAAGCATCCCTTGTTTCCGAAAGAAACGAAATTAATTACGGTGAGGCTGTTAAAGTAAAGGTAAATACTGCGTCAATTTCTGCTGAGACAGCGGCTGAAAAAGCTGAATTTTATCTTAACGGCAAATTATATTCAACCGATTCCTCTGCACCCTTCGAAGCAGATATTTCGGGTATGCAGGTGGGAACGGGAACGGTTTATGCAAAGGTATATAACAAGGCAGGAACCGTTCTTGACACAGAGCCTTGCTATATTGTGGTGAATTATGTAAAGGGTCAGGAGCTGAAAATCGGACGTGAGTATGAGATTAATTATTCATACAGCGGTTCGGGGGACGGCAAAGTTCTTCTTGAAGACGGATATTTCACCCTTGATATGCGACATAACGGAAGCTCTATTACGTACAAAACCGATGAGGGCGAAAAGACCTACGAAAATCTCGGTGCAGGGGATTACAAGCTGGTAGTCACCGCAGGATATGTGGAATTCTACTGGAAAAATCAGTTTGTTGACTCATTCCTTATGCCCTACACTCCCGGAAAGAAATCTCTGACAGAATCAGGTGTTGAGAATTTCGGACTCAAGGGCAGCGGAGTTAAGGCGGAGGTTTATCACACCGACTGGGAAGGCAAGGCTGAATTTGAAGTAAGCAATCCCATGGAAACATACTATTATTCGGTTGAGTTCGACAAAACAGATGCGTCACCTGAGATTATTGAATTCAATGACGGTGTTTTTGAAAACTATATTTCTTTCCGTGAGGACGGAATTTATGCAAACCGTCAGCTGACACGTGAGGCAGGTATAACCGAGCTGAAGCTGTGCGATAAGGTTGAACCGGGTTACTACCGTCTGACCGTCGGCTGGGGTATGGCAACACTTTACTGCAACAACAAGGCTGTGGGATATTACCGTTGTCCCATGGTGTCAAACAGAAGAATGTTGAAGCGAACAATGACAAATCCCGCCGCATCAACACTCTTTGCTCTTAAAAATACCGATGATATATACTATCATTCCGATAACTTTGAGGACGAGACCGAGTTTGCATCCGAAAATTACTGGATGGTTCAGCCCGAAACATACAGGACATACAACAGCGATAATCTCAAAACCGAAAAGAAGCAGGATGCAAAGGGTAATTCATATATGAATATCAGCGGAAGCGGTATTTATATTATGAATGCCATTGACAAGCATCCCACGCTGAAATGGCGAGGAATGGTTAATCGTCGCGAGGGCGAGATATACACAATAATCCGTCTTTCGTTCGGCGATTGCCATGCAAAGGTTGGTTACAACTTCAATACAGGCAAGTGGTTTTACAGACAGATTGAAGAAAGCGGCAAACAGCTTTATTACTTTGAGAAGGATGACCCATCGGCATATCAGGAAAATGTCTGGTATGACTTTGAACTTGTTACCGAAGGCTTTGATGTGATTCTTCTCTGCAACGGAAAAGAAGTGTTCAGAGCAGAGCTTGACAACAGTATCGGTGAAATCTATTACGGACGTATGGGCTTTGGTGCAAAGGAAGGTGCCTACAACTTTGACGATGTTGAATATGTGGGCAAAAACCGCGTTACTCCCGGTGTGAATTATTCAACGGGTATGAGATACAACATATCCCATTCGGGTGTTTCAACTCTGTTTTATGAAGGCGACAACGGCGAAATATACGGCATTCACAGTCTCACATCCGTGAAGTCCACCGACAAGGGTAAAACATGGACGGATATGGTTCTTTCGGGTTCAGGTGCAACCGACAGAATTTTTGCAACCAATATGACAAGAATGCCTGATGGAACATTGGTAAGAGTGGATAGCCTTTCGGGTAATAAGGGCTGTGAAGCAAAAATTTCCAAGGATAACGGAAAAAGCTGGTCACAGTCAATAATCATCACCGAGGACGGTGGCGGACTTGGTACCGGTGACCGCCTTACCTGCACAATGGACGGCAGAATCTTTGTGGCAACGGCTTTAGGTTCGGAATACTTCGGCTGGTCAAACGTGTATTATTCCGATGACGGTGTAAACTGGCATCAGTCCGAAACCGTATTCAATACCTATAACACGGGCATTGTTATGAATGAGTGCTTTGTTATTGACACACCAAGAGAAAATGAGGTTTGGTTTGTGGCACGTTCCGATTCGGGATTTGTTGACTACTGGATTTCAAAGGACGGAGGAAAATCCTTTGACCTTGAAGTTCATCACATTGGTCTCATTCATCCCCAGTCAACCTGCAAAATCAACCGTGACTGGGATAATCCCGACACATATTATGCAATTTTCCTTTATGATACTGCAACCTCCGACCACAGATATATTCAGATGCCCCGTAACAGAGTTTCGGTTGCGGTGAGCCATGATGGTATGAAGACATGGGAATATGTTACAGACCTTATGGAAGCAAGTGAATGGAACTATGTTCACACAAGTGACTCCTCATGTACGCTGATTGATGACCATCTTTACTGGAGAACTTCCAACATGAAGGGCTATGGCGGTATTATCTTCGGTTCGCTTGATTTGAATATGGTGAAACCCCTCAAGAGAATGCCCGAGCTTCATTACAGAAACTTCAAGGGCTATGACCTTCTTGCAACAACCGCTCAGGGTATTTGCGTATTGCCTAAAGCTGACGGAAGTGCGTGGATTTACGGCGATTACTATGACGTAAAGGTGGAGAATGGTCGGATTGATGCCGATACCGCGTCAAAGGTGTTTGGTGTTACGGTGAACGGAACGGTTTTGACTTTGGGCGACAGCAAGGTTACATTCACAGAAGGCTCAAATTCATACTCAGTAAACGGTGAAGCAAAAACAGCATCAAATGCGGCTATGCAGAACGGTTATTTTGACCTGAAAACTCTTTGTGAGATTTACGGCAAGGTGTTCAGAGAAAGCGAAACATCATATTCAGTTCTTGAAAATGCTCCTTTGGTTGACAACTATCAGGAAATGATTGACGGACTTGCGTTGGCAAAATAATAGATACTGCGAAAAAGGGGATTTTTCCCCTTTTTTCGTAGAAAAATTGCCTTGAAAATAAACAGTAAGAGGTGGAAATATGAAAAAAACAGCAATTTTGTTGGTTATTGTGATGTTATTATCCATAATGCCTCAATATGTTTTTGCAACGGTTGTTGATGATTCAACAGATGGCATCCTTCAATGGGAAGGATACAATTGGAAAGCACTATGCCTTCCTGACGGGACTAATACGTCAATGATTTACACAACTCAGCCTTGTCCTCACGGATGGATGTATGTTGATGACAGCGGAAAAATGAATTTCAAGCTTGTGTCCGAAGAAGATAAGTCAGGAACAGTGCATCGAATCGAAATACCAAAGGGTAGAGAAGAAGGCTCCATTGATGTACGGGACAATATTGATGTTGAGTTTCAGATGCAGGTGTCGGATTATGGTGAAAGTTTGGGATATCAGATTTTTCCCACCGACACAAGACTTTATATTGTCTTTGAGGAAAGCGGCATAACATATCAGACAGATAAGGGATATTATACCCTGAACACTGCAATCGGTTATGATTTACACACATGGAAAACCGAAATCAGAGAGGGTCATTGCAGACTTTTTATGGACGGACAGGAATTGCTTTCATTCAATCTTCCCGATATGAGTGGTGCTGACTTCAGCCGTGATGGTGCAGTACGTTTTTATGGTACTCCTTATGTGAAGGTTGCACCAAAGATGCAGCTCCATTCTTTTTCAGTTACAACATATAACAGTATAGTGAAAATGAGTCCGAAAAATGGCGCAATGTTTACTTTGGGCAGTGATATTGAGTTGAAGGCAGAGGTTTCGGACAATCCGGAATATGTTGATTATTATGTTGGTGACGTGGTTGTGGGAAGAGCAACTGCCGAAACCGGTTATGCATACACTTTAAGGAATGCAAAAATGGGGTCTTATAGCATCCGTGCAGTTTCTTCCGGAGGACAGACTGCATCCCAGCGTGTTATAACTGTGGTTGATCCAAAAACTTCAAAGGTTAACTGTGCGTCTGAGGTTATATATGGCGAGGATAATGTGTTGACATTGGACTATCCTTCGGAAACGGACATTGAGTATGTTGAATACTACAAAAACGGACAGCTTGCAGGTGTGGCAGAGACCGCACCCTTTGAAGTGGCTGTTTCTGATTTCAAAATGGAAACTTCAACGGTGTTTGCAAAGGTATATCTTTCGGACGGAAGCTATTTTATAACTGATGCAAAAAATATTACCGTGAACGCAAATGATGTGTCAAATGTTTCTCTCGGAACAGAGTATGAAATGACATATACAAGCAATGGTGATGGATGTGTCTCTGCATCGGACGGATATTTCAGACTTGATGTGATTCACGGCGAAAGTGGCGTGACAATTTCAACCAAAAGCGGAAACGAGACTTTGAATGTGGCATCAGGCAATTACCGTATTGTTGTCAATTCGGGAATTGCTGAAATGTATTTCAAAGGTCAGCTTGTGAAATCCTGGCTTATGCCTCGTGACAACGAAAACGGATTAAGCTATTCGGGAATTTCGGATGTAAAAGTGTATTCCAACGGCACAAAAGCTGTGAGATATTACAGAAAAACAGAAAATGACGGTTCATTTACAGACGAAAACCTGAATATGGATTTGTATTACTCATTGGAGTTTGACAAGACAAATACAGCAGATGAAGCAATTATCTTGTATGACGGTGAGTATGAGCTTTCGCTGAAACTCAACGGAAAGATTTCGGCATCCACACAGCAGGTGACAGAAGGTGAGATAATTGAAAAGGTTCTTTCGGAAAGCACCAAAACAGGATATTATCGGATAACTGTTTACAGAGGTATTGCACAGCTTTTTATTGATAATCGTTTCGTTGCATCCTTTAGACTGCCAAAGGTGGCACACAAGCCGTCGCTGAGAAGAACGGTATCAGATGCAAGCAGTTCGACCTTTATTGCGGTTAAAAATACCGATGATGTTTATTATATGTCCGAGGATTTTCAAGGTGGAAAGCCCATAGATTGGTCTGAATTCTGGTACGGAATCTACGGTGATGTGGCCGCATCTCTCGACAATGGAAAAATGAGTCTTAGTGGAAATGGAACATACCTTTTTGATGCAACTGCCGAGAATCCTGAAATCAGTCTTAAGGTGGAAATGGGTCTGAATGAAAATGAAACAAAAACCGAAAGAAGCGGTGATGTTTCATTCAATGTCAGATACAGAAACGAAAATGAGAACATAAAAATAAAATACTCACACAGTCAGGGTTATTGGTCACTTATTGAAACCGTAAACGGTGTGTCAACTGTCCTTGGAACAGTGAAAATAACAATGAATAAAACAAGTCAGTACACCTATTATCTGACAGTGAAGGATGATAAGTTGACCTTCAGATGTGAAAATAACTACTTTTTCACCGATGTTCCCATCGGCCTCAAGGGTAACGGAAAGTTCGGTCTGTCTGTTGCGGATTGCGAATATGTTAAGGTTGACAATTTCAACTACAGGGGCAATGGAAAACCAAATTCGGGTGTGAATTATTCATGGTGGTCAAGCGATGAATTTCACGGAACACTTGAATTTGTCAAGGGAAATGAGGAAAACTCGGTTTATGCATATGCATATCCTGCACACTATTCGTCAACCACAAACGGTGGTGAAACCTGGTCTGAAGTTGCGGACTATGTGGGTGTGAACAACATGATTTACCTTGAATCGGGAAAGAAACTGACAGTTTCTGACTGGAACGCACAAAGCCATGCAAAGCTTTTTGACGTGGACGGAACTCCAATCAAAGAGAATGTTGTTATTCAAAGCGCTGATGACAAGGTTGCAGACCGCAACTCCATGTCGGGAAGACTTATGCAGGCAAAAAAGACCTGGGGAACGGGTGAAAATGCACAGCCCAGAGTTTTCTATGTGACGAGTGAGGGTGCTGAAATAAACGGCAGAACAAGAGTTTATTATTCCGATGATGAGGGTCTCACATGGTCTGAAACTTCAACAGTTATGGATTTCAAAAATCTTGGTAAATTCTATTGCGGTGAGGCGGATATAGTTGATATGCCCGATGATTCAATCCGGGTTTATGTGAGAACAGACAGAGGATTTCTGTATTATCTCGAATCAAAAGATGGCGGAAAAACCTTTGATAACACACCCAAAGCATCAAGGTTTATTGCTCCGTCAACGGCATTTTCAATCGAAAGGGACAGGGATGCAGATGCAACATATTATATTATCTGGGAATATGACGTGACAACTGCTTCGCTTATGTATATCCAGATGCCGCGAAACCGTGCGGCAATGGCGGTGAGCCATGACGGTATGGAAACATGGGAATACATAATGGAAATGGATGACCTGGGGAAAAACCGCACGGCAAAGCACATGAACGCAAGTTTGCGTGTGATTGACGGACGAGTTTATGCAAATCACAGTTATGATGCTGAGTATAGCTATGCCGATGATATGAAGGTTCGGAATATGGTCTATGTTCTTGACCCTCAAAAGCTTACCACGGTGAAACGCTTTGCTGATGCACACATTGTAATTCCCGATTTCACAACAGTATATGATGAAGTTCCGTCTCAGGTTGCATTGCCCAAGACTTCGGGAGCAGCCATGATTTACGGCAATACAATGCCTGTGGATGTGGATGGAAAAATGGCTGAAGCAGAGGTGCTTGCACTTGCAATGGGTGCCGAACTTTCGGAAACAGAGGAAGGGATAACCCTGACACTTGGTGATGGCTCGGTTTCCTTTGTGCGTAACTCTGCAGAATATACCTTGAACGGAGAAATGCAAAAGGCGGAAAGAGTTTGTCTTTCGGAAGACGGAAAATTCCTTGATATGGAAATATGTGCAAAGGTATTTGGAAAAGCTTTTGTTGAAACCGATAAAGCATATCTGATTCTCACAGCAGTTCTTTCCGAAAAGTATCAGAATGAGCTTGGAAACCTTGTGGGCGGAATTTTGGGCGAAATGAATCTTTGCGTTGCTGACTTCAGGAGTATTGAATCTATTGAAGATTTGAAACAGTTTTTTGATGATTACAAGGTTTTCCTGAACCTTCCGACCAATATTACCGACAAGTCTTTCGAAAATATGTATTTGGCATATTGTGAGCTTGATTTGGCAGAAGTTACAGATATAAATGATGTGAAAACGGTAGTTGACAATCTTCTTAATGTAGAAAACAGCAGAATCAATGAATTCCTGAAGGCGATAAATACTGCATCAGAAAGTGAAGACTGGCAGGGAATTATGACCTGCCTGGCCGAAACATATGCAGACTTGCTTTCCTTCACGGTTGATGTGTCAGAAGTGAAGAATCCTTCTCAGGTATTTATGAAAATGACGGGCATAACATATACCGGAGTTGCACATATTGAAGAAACATTCAAGGCGGCTCTGGAGGCACAACTGGCATTTGAAAGCGGAAGAAATAACTCTGTTGTGATTTCTTCTGTAAGCCGGGCATTTGCGGGATGGGTTGAAAGCACGTCCGATTCCTCGTGCGGTGTAAGCAATGTGGATGTGGATGGCGAAAACATTGCGGTTATGTCTGCATACGAAAAGCTGACAAATGGCGAAAAAGCTCAGCTTGAAACACATGCGCCTGAGGGAATTGTTTATGTGAACCCTGAAAACTTTGAAGAAAAATTTGGTTCATTCAAGTTAACGGGCAATGAAGCATCAAAATCCAATACAATGGTTGTTGTGTTCAACGTGACGAAGCCTGAAAACACGGTTTCTGCAATCTTTGCAACAGGAACATCTAAGGCAACAGTTGAGTTTGATGCTGACGGCACAAGTGCAGGAGAACTTTCAGAGAAACTGAAGGAAGAAGATGCTGTGACATATCGAATTGAAATGTCACTTAATCAGCTTTCGGTATTTGCGAAAGCGTGTGATGAAGAAGATTCAAATTATGAGCTTTTGGGCATCGTTGCAACCTCGGCAACCTCAAAGACTAAGTATTCGGTTGAGTTCACCGCTGATGATACCGTGAAGGTTTCGAATATGGGGATTTTCTCGCATCTGCCAAGTGTGAGGTATGACATTTCCAGATTTGAACCCCTTGACAACATTAAGTACACAGCAAAAGGCACAGAGGGGAAAAGTATGGCAGACTTTGCGGCATCAGGTGCGGTAACAGATGGCATTGTTGTTGATGATGAAACGGGTGAACTTGTGATGACAGCCAAAGGTGAAGGCTCAAACAGATTCATCAGATTTGGCACATACTATAAGAATTTGTCCGACGGATTTGACCGTGCGGTGCTTGACATGACTTTATCCGTGGGAACAGGCGGAAATATTTATATGTATTATTGTGACAATGCAAATTACAGATATTCCCGTGTGTTCAACCTGACAAGTCTTAACGGTGTTCCTGCATACTCGGGAATGAGTTGGGGTGACGGAAAATACTATAATGTCAGAATGATTACCAATGTTCTTGGCTATGATGAGGACGGTCAGGCAAGGTCCTATGCAAGCATTTACGCAAAGCCAACCGACAGTGAACAATGGATTTGCGTTGCTCAGGACATTGCCCTTGAAAAGAGCAAAAAGAACACAGAAGACCAGCTGTTGCTGGGTAATCTTTATAACGCAGATGTCCGTATTTCGGATTTCAGCTTGAAAACATACAAGCTGAATGAAGGAAGCACTGAATACGCAAACAAAACGGTTGATATGCCCACAATGGACTATGTGTTTTCTTTTGATTATATGCGTATGGATGAAAATACTCCGACCATATTCACAATTGGCGGCGAAGATTACGGACAGACGTTCAATATTGAGCAGTATCACCTTGTAACGGATCTGACGGACCATGTGAAGGTTGATGCAAATATTGAGGAAGATAAATGGTACAGAATCTTCGGAACGGTAAAAATCACATCTGAAAGCGTGCATCCAAACGACAAAACCAAGATTCTCAAAAATACCGTAACAATGTATATGACCGATGAAAACGGTAATACAGTTATGCTTTTCAGCGATTTGCCTATGTCTAAAACTACGGGCAAAAACGGTCTCAGCTTCGGAATGGAAAACACAAATTATGCAGGCATGAAGCTGAAAAACATCAGAGTTTACAGCGGAAAAGTTCTTGACGGATTTGTGAAGGAAACCGACGGAAAGCAGATAGCGTGTGTGGACTTCCTCAATGACGGAACGGAAATTAATGTGGATTCTGTGGTCACCCTTGGTGCGTATGGCGAAGAAAGATTGCTATTTGCAAAGACAAAAGATTTTACTGAAAATCATGAAGCCTACAGCGTCAGACGTTTTGACTTTGAAGAGATATCAAATGAATATCCCAATCCGAAATTCAAGGCATTCATGTGGAACAAGACGGAAGGGTGTGCACCTTTGACAACATTTGCTGAAATAAATTAGTTATTTTGTTTCCGTGCATTCCCAAAATGTTAGTTTAAGACAACAAAAGGGGTATCTGCTACAATGACATTTGGTTGGAAAGTGTTATAATTATAGTGTAAAGAAAAAAAGCGCCTTTGGTGCTCGCCTGCGGCGAGCACCAAAGGATACAGCTTTTTTCGTCCATGTGCGTTTCTGCCAGCGGCAGAAAATTTCGCACGGACAATTAAATCTTATTTTTTATATAGTAGGAAATGAGAAATTTCCTATTATATAAAAGTCCGAAAGGGCAAAACAAAAGGAGGAATGTAAAATGAAAAGAATTTTGAGTGCGCTTGTTGTATGCATTATGATTGTTTCAATGTTTGCAATCAATACAGCGGCATACGTAAAGCCATTCGAAAGAGCAGAAGACGCAATCTGGCTGATGAATCTGGAAGATGTTGAGATTGATGCCAAGTACGGTGATGCAAAGGTTATTGCAAATCCTGATGCAACAGATACCAATGCAAAGGCATTGCAACTTGCGGCACCTGTACGCACAAGTACGGTCAACAACCAGACAGGCAAAATCACAGTTCCCGAATTCCATTTTGGTACAGAAACCTATGTGGAATTCAAGGTGAAATGGGTTGAAGGTGATTTGCCTCTGTTGTTCAAGATCAATGACGGAACAAACTCACCTCTCATGAGAAGTTTCTTTGAAATCAATCTTGATGCTGAAGATTTTTCTGACGGTGGCTGGTATACTGTTTCGCTTCATGTGAAGGAGGCCGAGAGAAGCACCTGTAGCGGCACATTGACAGTCAAAAACGATGCAACAGGCGTAAAGACTCAAGAAACAGTTTATGCCAACACTACAAAATACGGTGAAGCAGAATACTATCTTTACTACAACATTGCGGCACCTGCAGAAAGCACAGCAACAACATGGATTATTGACGACATAGGTTTCTACAGTGAAAAAGAGGACGTATATTCAGGAAACGCATTCACAGACCTTATCGGCTTTGAAAGAGCGGATGAACCGCTGAACTCTTTGAACTTTGAAGATGTTGCTGTTGACACAAAGTATAGTGATGCAAAGGTGATTGCAAATCCTGATGCGACAGAAGATAATGCAAAGGTATTGCAGGTGGATGCGATTTCACGTACTTCAGCGGCAACAACACACACAGGAAATATCACAGTTCCGGAATTCCGTTTTGGTGAAGAAGTATTTGTTCAGTTCAGAGTGAAGTTGACAGCAGGTGATTTGCCTTTGACATTCAAGATCAATGATGGCACAAACTCACCTCTTCTGAGACGTTATCTTGAAGTTAAGCTCAGTGCGGAAGAGTTTGAACACAACAAGTGGTACACCGTTGCTCTTCATGTGAAGGATGCAACATCAAGCAACTGCCAGGGTACTGTTTATGCTTATCACGAAGGAACCGGTGAAATGTTCACAAAGACAGTTGCAGCAGACACAAGCAAATGGAGTGATGCAGAACAGTATTACGTAAGATATTCGGTTTCAGCTCCTGCGAACAATACCCAGACCACGTGGCTTGTTGATGACGTCGAATTCTATGACGAAAAGGTTATCTATGAAAAGGGGCTTTTCTTCAATCAGGATTTTGAGGATGCAACAAACATAATTCCTGCATATGGTAATGAATATAGCTATATTGTTGCGGAAGGCGACAACAGCGTTATGCGTTTCGAAGTTCCCGAAACAGCAACCGGAAACGGACATCTTCTTGGTGAAGCAAATTGGGTTCCGTCAGTTCCCGATTATATCCACAATTCAAATGACACAGCAATGGTTTTCTCATTTGACGTGAAGAAGGAAAATGACAGCTATCCTCTTTCAGCATATGTTTGCAACGATTCTGCCACCAACCGTTTCGGTTTCATGATTCCTGCACAGCAGTTGAGAGAAGACGTATGGTATACATATGTTCTGGTAGCCAACGGCAATATGTTCTACTACTACCGCAAGGCGGAGGATTCTGCAGAATTTGAAGAGGTTGAATATCTCAGCAGACTTGATGCTACGGAAAACGGATTCGACAAGGTTGAAGGAAATACAGATGTTGAAAATCCTGTGATTTCATCGGCATATATTCCGGGTGTGAGAACAAAGTGTGTTGGTTTCTCAATGCATAACGGAAACGGTACCTCATTTGACGTTTTCAGCGATCTTGAAACATCAATTCCTGCAGGTTCATCTTATCTTATTGACAATGTGAAGCTTTCTGAACTCAATGATTTGCGCGCTGACATCAAAAAGACAGAAGAGGGTGTCACAGCTTCTTTCGAAGTGAACGAAAACAGACCGATTGTGACGGCGACAAAGGTTATGTTGGTTTACTATGATGCAGAGAACAGAATGATTGACGTTTCAATGGCAAATGTTGAAAATAATAAAGCAGAGGTTTCTATGTCTGCGGCGGACACGGAAGCAATGACTACTGCAAAGGTTTTCGTTTGGGACGAAAATTATATTCCTGTTATGTCAACGTGGTATATTACGTCTATAATTAATCCGGCTGAATAACAATGGTATAAATCCTAAAGGGTGAGTCGGCATAATTCTTTGGATTAACTGTTGTTATAAACTTGCACCCTTTTGAGACTGACGATTCAAAAGGGTGTATGTTTTTATGTCATAGGAGATTACAACATACTGTTGTGTTCCTATGATATAAAAACATACTTTTAATTATCCGTGCGTTTTTTTTTGTTGCTTGATGATGCACACATGGACAAACAAAGCGTCTATGCTACGACTGCCACTTGCGACGAACAGCGAAGTCATTTTGTTCTATTTGGTTGAATAGTTGTTGGTTTTATGATATAATTTAAGAATGAAAAAATACTGTCAAGTGCGTATTTTTGATTGGAGGATATGTTGATGCTTGAGTTTATAAAACCCATAAACGGAGATGTTTTGTTCGAAGTGGCAGATGGAAATGTGCGTGACGGTTTTCTGCATACCAAGATTTATGTTAGGACTGAGTCGGGCAATACTGTTCTGGTGAACGGTATTCAGGCAACGGAAACGGAAAAAGGAGTTTACTGTGCCGAAATCGGACTTGATGCATATAGGAACACTGTCGAAGCAAAGTGTATCGAAACCGATGAAATGATAAAGATGATACTGTTCTGGTTCCGTGGAGGTTATAAAACGTATCGTTTGGGTATTGACGATGTGATATGGTGTTTTGAAAATATATATAATCATCAGGATGAATACACTTCGATTTTTGATGACCCTTATCTTGGAATGTATCGTGAGCTTCATGAGGAATACGGATGTCACGTTCATATGCATATATATTATCAGACGGTTGACGGAAAGTTTAACCTTTCCATGTTTCCTGATAAATATAAAGAAGAATTTCGCAGAAATTCAGATTGGCTTCGGTTTACTTTCCATGCTCTCTGTGACTTGCCTGACAGTCCGTATAAAACAGCGCCTTACGCTCAGGTCATGACAGAAGGCAGAATGGTAGAAAAGGAAATCCTGCGTTTTGCAGGAGCGGAAGTTATGGACAATGTAACAAGCCAGCATTGGGCAGATTCGGGTATTTACGGCACCCGTGCATTTCGTGCTCTTGGATTTAAAGTGATTGATGGTTACTTTTTATTTGATGAAGAAGGAAATCCGCGCATTGCCTACTATTTGAACAAAGAGCAGACTGCCCATGCACATACTCGCGATTTTTGGGTTGACACCGATGAAGATATAGTTTTTGTAAAGGACGATATTATTCTAAACGAACATACTCCTCATGAGATTGGCGAATATCTGGACAACCTGAAAACAAAAGAAGATCATTGTTTTATGTATTTGCTGATTCATGAACAGTATTTTTATGAGCATTATGAAAATTATGAATCTGATTATCGGGATCGTCTTGTTGCGGGCATTGAGTGGTGCATAAAGAATGGATATCGCTCAAGTTGGATTTCGGACTTTGCCTTTGAAAAAAGTCCTGGGAAAGAATAAATTTTCAGATTTGATTGACTAAACAGTATTATGAGGTGGCGTGAATTATGTATCAGTTTGAAGATAAATCGACAGTTTGTTTTTTTGGTGACAGCATTACCTCCAACGGATGGTGGCTTCGCCGTATTTATAGTTATTACAGAAATGTCTTGGGAAAGAAATTTGAATTATATAATTGCGGAGTTCCGGGAAATACGGCAACAGAAGCTTTGGGAAGGATGGAAGAAACTCTTTTTCCATTTGAACCTACGGATGTTGTCATTATGTTTGGAATGAATGATGTGGGTGCTACATATGGGCTTCAAAAGCTTTCGGATTCGCATATTCTGGGACGCAGAAGAATGCTTGATAATTGTCTGGCAAGCATAAAGGACATTGCTTTTAAGCTTGCTGAAAAGGAAATCAGAATGATATTCTGCACTCCCACGCCTTATGATGAGCTGACTGAGTCGGATGAACCTGTGAGATGCGGTGTTGCAGCTGCTTTGACTGAAATAAGCGGAAGGGTGTATGAACTGGCCGATAAATTCGACGGTCATGTTGTTGACTTCAATTCTGAAATGTATGCTGCTATGAAAAAGCACTATAAGGAAGACTTTTCCATAATAAACACCGACAGAGTTCATCCTGAACTTTGCGGACATGAGCTTATGACTCAGTTGTTTTTAAATGCTCAGGGTTTTGATATTGATGTGACGGACGAGAAGGATGCTTTGCTGCTAATGACCGAAAAGCCTTTTGATGAATGGGAAAACAAGCGTTTTGAACTTGAACAGGCGGCAAAGGCAAATGATTTTGTCAAATGGGCATTGTGTCCCACCATAAAAAGTTCCGATGCAATCAGAAGTAGAGTGAAAAGCTATCCCGAAAAATATGCCAATGAGTATATGAAAGACCGTTTTGACTATTATCTCAATAATAATGACAAAACAGAGGAAAATGTGAAGAGACTCATTGAATTTACAAAAACAATTTATGTTTAGTTAGGCTTACAGTGCGACAAAAGATGAACAAAGGTGACTTATATTCTCACGGTTTTTGCTGAATGTCTCCAAGTGGAGAATCTCCACTTTCAGCAAACTTGTGTCTAATATAAATAAATGGCATCCTGGGAACGACAGAAAAAATCATTACCTTGCCGCATTATCGGCAAAGTGCGGCATCAAGCAGTCTCCAAAACGTTTCGGAGGCTGCTTTCTTTCCATATAATTGAAGTTTTGTAGTGGTGGATTAATATGCAAGTGAAGACACGAAAAACAATGAGAAGCAAAATACTTCACAGTGACTTAATTGTTTTGGATGAACTATTTTATTTAACACCATCGGATGAGAATTTGGTATATCTATATAAGACAATAATGTTTTTATCGGAAACAAGAAGCTTTATATTTGTAACCAACAGACCCTTATCAGAATGGGAGAGAATGGATGTGGATAAACACATAGTAATAACATTCCGCCAAAGGATAATGACGGATGCCCAGCTCATACACTTGGGTTAACAGCAAACATAAAAAGATTTGTAGGGGACAGCAAGAAATATAGGGGTATAAAACTACCGCATGACTATGATAGTAGAAATTATCACCAATTCCCTAAAATTTCGGGAATGAGTGATAAAAATTTAATATAAAAATAGGGGGAGGGGGGTCTAAATCCCTGTCGAGATAGGGGTTTAAAGACCGCCGCCCCCCTTTTTACGAATTTTCGCAAAAATATGAGCTCAATCGCACAAGAGGAAAGCCGAAGCATCTCGGAAAACGTAACCTGGGGGCAACGTAAGAGGTTTGCGGACGGACACATAAATCTTCCGTATAAACAGTTTCTTGGCTATGAAAAGGGTGAGAATGGGATGCCTAAAATAGTGGAATCTGAAGCAAAAATAGTAAGGCGAATTTATGATATGTTTTATTTTAAAGGAAAGACTCCATCAAACATTGCAGCCTGCTTAACAGAAGCCAAGGTTCCAACACCTTCAGGTAAAACGGTATGGGCAACAAGTACAGTTGAAAGTATTCTTACAAATGAAAAATATAAAGGCGATGCATTGTTGCAGAAAACCTTTACTGTGGATTTTCTTACGAAAAACAAGAAAATCAACGAGGGTGAAATACAACAATATTATATAGAAGGAAGCCATCCTGCAATTATACAGCCTGAATTCTTTGTCCTTGTACAGATGGAGGTAAAAAAGCGAAAGGGCATCAAAAGAAGTACAGCAGGCATATTTGCCAGTATGCTTATATGCGGAGATTGCGGAAACTTTTATGGAAGCAAGGTATGGCACTCAACATCAAAGTACCGTCGGGTGATATGGCAATGCAATCGGAAGTTTCAGAACTCTGAAAAATGTTCCACCCCACACTTGAGTGAAGAAACAATCAAATCAGCCTTTGTGGAAATGTTCAATTATACCATTGAAAACAAGAATGAGATTCTTGATACAATGATTGAAATAATAGATTCAATTTCCGACACAAGCAAGCTTGATTCAAAAATATCGGAGTTGCAGAAAAAGGTGAATTTTGCTGCAGAACAGGTAAGAAGCCTGGTGAATGATAAT
Organism: Clostridia bacterium; assembly: GCA_045579055.1. Taxonomy (GTDB): domain Bacteria; phylum Bacillota; class Clostridia; order Monoglobales; family Monoglobaceae; genus SIG440. The sequence continues at coordinate 96 of JAZNLK010000109.1, read as the reverse complement.
GCTCGTAGGGTAGCAGACCAACAGCAATATGAGGTTGAATACAAAAAGCGAAGCGACAACTACCAAAGCATAGCAAGAGAACTGGAAGCTCTTGAA
>JAZNLK010000108.1:0-5248 GCA_045579055.1 Clostridia bacterium | reverse complement strand
GTATTACAGAAAACATAACGGCAATCTGAAAGTGATTGTAAGGTCAAATTGCGGTCATCATCCCCATGGAATTGATGATCCTTCTGTGATAGTTGAGTTTGTCGAAAAATACGGTTTTTCGGTAAGCAACAGTGAAGAATGCGACATAGTTTAATATACAACTGCGTACACTATATTTATCTGTTTGGACATCACAGTACGGACGAATGGTTTTGTATTTTTTTTCTGCCCCGTTGTGCGTATTAATACGCCAATGGGGTTATGTTGTTTCATAGCAAAAATAGGGTCAGACAAATTTTTATTGCTTAACTGCCGTATCGCTTCAATATAGCCTTGCAGGGTTATTCTGAATGAAGATATTGCTGTTTTTTGAGAAGAATATGCTAGAATAATTTACCGGTGTCCTATATAATGAAAATATGTTATACTGAAAATTATGAAATGTTGCATAAATATTTAAGCTTTAGGGGGAATGAAAAATGACAAGAAGAGTTTTATGCATTATGCTATGCGTTGCGATGGCTATGTCATTATGCATAGTACCGGTTTGTGCGTCTGATGATTATGTGCCTACGGTTACTGACGGGTATATTCTTTATGAAGAATTTGACAACGCCGAGACACCAAACTTTACAGCTACGCCAAACACAAAAACTCCTGTGGTTGAAAATGGCTATGTTAAGGTTGAAACGGCTAACAAGAATGGTGTTTGTGACATTAATGCACCGGACATCGCATCCTTCACAGCGGACAAATACACGGTTGAGTTCACTGTGAGAAAAGAGGGGGATGCATACATTGAAGGTGAAATAGATTATGTCATCGGTTTCGGTATTTGTAGAGCAAAGAATGCAAGCAGCACTTCGGGTTTTGCAAAATTTGGTCTTGTTATGCCCTTTGGCGACCTTGACAATGGTGTGACGCGTACATATAAATTCACTGTTGACGAAACAGCGGCAACCACTTCAGCGGCTTTTTTTGACGTAAGTGTGCAGGATGACGGCGCAGAACCTCAGACTTTGACACGAAGCACCAAGTGGTGGCCGGGTCATTGGCAGGAAGAAAAGTATTCCAACTATATTGGTATTGCTACCAGCGGATTCAGTATCCGAACGGTAGACGCTGCTGGTGGCGATGAACATGGCGACCTTGTTCTTTACGTTGAAAATGTTAAAATTTATGAACCAAAGGCTGTGTTTGCCAACAGCGTCAGCTTCAATGAGGGCATAACAGATATCCCGGATTCGGGAGAGATTACCCCTGTTTTTGATATGGTTAATTTGGGCTCGGATTTCGAAGCTACTGCAATAACCGCAATTTATGACAAAAACGGAACAATGACCGACTATAATACCGAATATGTGAATGTTGCAACAGGTGAAATAAGCGGTGCAACTGTTGATGTAGGTGATGTTCCCTATGGCGGCAGAGTTGAGGCTATGCTCTGGAAAGAGGGGGAAACAGTGATTCCCCTTGCTCCGACTGCTGTTTTGGGAACGGCTGACAGCATTGGTATGTCAGATTCCGAGGATCTTGCATACAGCACCTTTGCAAACACAATTACAATTGAAGATACAAGAACCCCCAACGAAAGAGTTGCTGTTACCGTAAAAGATGAAACGGATAATGTACTGGCTTACACACAGTTTGATGCAAGAAATGACGGTAGCTTCAAAAAGACAATTGCTGTTGAACCTCAATCCGGCTCGGAAGTGACAGTTGAGGTTTCAAGTGCAACAGAAACAACACCTGAGGTTATTTCGAATATTGCCATGGCTTCAAATTGGGCGGATTTCAAAGCAGACTTTGAGTCTCTGAATGGTGATTCGGTTGAAAGCTTTTTTGCAAACTACCAGGATAATTTCAATTACTATGACGGCATTTCAACAAAGAATGACCTTGACTTGGGCGTGTGGACAGAGACTGAAACCGAAACAGTAGAATTCCTGCTTTCCACAAAAGAGCTTTCTGACCTTACATATAAAGATATCGTGACAGAAATGACTGCTGTGGGCAATGCGGTTTTCGCAGACGAAGACAGCGTCCTTGACGATGTTGAGGATTTTGTTTCAGCGGTAAAGACAGCTCTTGCAGAAGAAGATGCGGATGCTCTCAAGGCATATCTGACAAATGCTGAAACAAAGAAATGGATAAACTTTGTGACCGAAGATGTTGCAAACCTTGACAAGATTTGTGCAAACCTTTTGACGTCAGACAAAGACTATAAGCTTTCGGAAACTGACGGTATCGAAGAAATCTACAACAAGTTCTATGCGGCAAAGGAAGCACAGATTTCAGCTGAAACTGCGGCTTTGGCAGATTTCAAGGCGATTTCAAGGGAGGCTGACCTTGCTGAATATTTTGAAAATGAGGATCATCGTGAAAACCTTAATATAACAGAAGAATATTCTGCCAAGGATTATGCGGTTATGTATACCGTGTATGCAGAAATGGGTTATGGTCCTTCAATGCCTGACGGAAATGTTGTGGGAGCAATAACTTTCCTTCAGAATTATATTGAAGAATATAACACATGGGTGGCAGCTGTTGAAAGCAAGGGCGTAATCACCGAAAAGTGGGAGGAAATATCAAAGGTATTGGGTGCGACGGCAGGCGCTGAGGCTCTCGAATTTGTTACACCTGAGCTTGCAGATGGTTATGTTTTTGCAGATGCCGAAAATGAGCCTGCAATATATGATATTGTGAAATATGTCGGCTATGACAGCCTCATCGAGCTTAGTGCTGCAATAAACGGTGTTGGCGGAAGTGCAAAGCTTGATGCTATTTTGGGTATGGTTACTCTGAACAGCATTTACACAATCAATAAAGGTTTTAAATATAGCTTTGATTTTGGGGTTGAAAATGATAAATTTGTGCCCCAGAGTTCGGGTGCAGCGGCTTTGCTTTCTGAGGATAACACAGGAAGGTTCTGGAGATTCACAGCTTCGGGTCTTGGCAAGTGGTACAGCGGAGTCAGCGATGCTTCCATATGGCTTGGAACTCATCTGAACACATCTGCGGAAGTTCTCAACGTTATATCTCCCAACAGCGAAATTACCCTTGACGTACGTTATCAGACAAAGGGTATTCCCTTCACGCTGTTTATTGCCAAGGACAAAGCATTGTATAGTGCCGATGCGGTTTCTGCCGCAAGAAACGGTTTGTCTATTGCTCTCTTCCCGCGTGAAACAGAAAAGTGGTATACATATAAAATTGTCCTCGGTAATTTTGATATCAACACAAGTGCTATGAGTAATATGAAAGTATATGTGAAGGAACGTGGTGAAGCGGATTCAAAATATACCGAGCTCACAAGAAGTATTGATCTTGGAAGTCCTGATACTCTGGTATGGAACACCCCAAGTGATCCCAATAATATGGATAACTTTGATTACGGTACAAACGTGGGCTGGACAGGTCTCAGCACAGGTCAGGCTATGCATATCGGTTACAGCACTTATAAGAGCGGTTCAAGTGCTTCATGGACAGAGGAAGTAATCCGTGGTACTGTCACAGATATAGCAAACCTTAACATAAATCTTGCAAATACTGCCATTGCCGATTCAGGAAAGTTCTTATCGGATGGCAAGGAAGTTATTGCAATTCCCGAATCAGGCACGGTTACACCTGTATTCACAGCAGAAACAACCTGCAAACCTGCGGCAACAGCGGTTTCGGTTACAGTTGTCTATGACGTAAACGGAAATATGGTTTCAAAGAGAACAAAGAATGTTCAGATAGATTACGGAACAGGCAACGTTATTGAAGGTGCGGCTGTTGATGCGGAAGATGTTCCCGACGACGGCAGAATCGAAGCAATGCTCTGGAACAATGAAACAGAAATGAAACCTCTTATTGATTCGTTGACTTTGGGAAAACCGGAGACTGTTGAGGCATCAAGTGCCACAAGTCTTGTGTGCAGTACCTATGCAAATACTGTCACAATTGAAGGCAAAGAAGGTGCAAACAAGGCGGTAACAGTAAAGATTGTTGATGGCGGTGACAATGTTCTTGCGTATACTCAGTTCAATGCCACAGCTGACGGCAGTTTCAAAAAGACGGTTACGGTTAATCCGAAAGACGGAAGTCAGGTGACGATTTTTGTTTCAACGGCTGAAAAAGCCGCACCTGATTCCAAGACAGTTTCTATGTGTTCCAATTGGGACGATTTGAAGACAGACTTTTTGGCAATAAACAAGGAAAATGCGATAGAATTTTTCTCAGATTATGCGGCAAACTTCACCTATACCGATAACACAGGTGCAACGAAAAAAATCATTGATGTGAGCAAGTTGTCAGCAGCTGATAAAGAGATGATTGGATTTTTGGTATCGACATTTGCACCCTTATATAATGAAAACAGCAAAATCACAGAAATCATTGATAAGCTTGCTGAAATCACGAATAATCTTGAATCGGTAGATGTCATAATGTCGAGCTTTGCGGCAGAACGTGAAAAAGCGGAGGCAGAAGGTGTTGAGGGAATCAAAGCCCTTATCACTAGCGACGAAACAAAGAAGTTTATCTATTTTAACCCGGAAGGCTTCCTGAATATGGACAATGTATGCAAGGCGCTCTTTGCTTCATCTGCAACAAATATCGAAACCGATATTGAAGTGCTGTATGCAGAGTATATCGGAGCAAGAAACAATCAGGCGTCTGCTGAAGAGGCAATAATACCTGAATTCAAAGCTATCTCAAGTGGAAACAAGCTTCAGTCCTTCTTTAAGGATAATGCTGCAACTCTCGGCATCGGAAAACGTATTGCAGGTTATACCTCAGAGGATTACGACGTGATGTATGCGGTGTATCACACCAAGGGTTATCAAGCACTTGATTCATATTCCGAAATAAATGGGGCAATGACATTCCTTATGAATTACATTGACGAATACAAGGTGTGGACAGATGCGGTTGATTCAGCAAAATCGGCAACTGCTCAGTGGGATGCACTCAAAAAGGTATTTGGTGAATCTGCAGACGCAGAAGCTTTGGCTTATGTGACACCGGAGCTTGTTGATGCTTACGGAAACGAAAAAACAGAACCGAAGATTTACAAGAGAATCATGGACATTGACAGCAGATACACAACCCTTGTTTCTCTGGTGACATCTCTTGACGGAGAAGACGGAAGTGAATTGCTCGGTGAAATTGCTTCGATGATGACTTGTATTGATGACATAAATGATGGCGCAAACAAAGCCTACGGCAAAGAAACAGGATACTGGGGCTGGGTAAAGAGTGAGGT
>JAZNLK010000107.1:0-19571 GCA_045579055.1 Clostridia bacterium | reverse complement strand
TTTTGATTAAAGCATTTTGTCGTTTTAAAATACAATTTAAAAGTTTTGAAATGATGGGTATAGACAAGCAGGAAAATTTGTGATATAATAATAATTCAAAATTTATTATGGCGAATTATATACATTTTGAAATTACTCACGAAATCTTTTGCTTAGTATGATATGTGTTTATCGGGTTTGGATGGCTTGTGTCAGAATGATGATGGGTGAGAGTTTTCGTGAAGGAGGTAGTTTTTTTGCATCTTAAAAGTGTTGAACTGCATGGCTTCAAGTCCTTTGCAGACAAAATATATCTGGATTTCAACCCCGGTATAACGGCGATTGTGGGTCCCAACGGTTCGGGAAAGAGTAATATTTCCGATGCAATCCGCTGGGTTCTGGGAGAACAGAGCGCACGTTCACTTCGAGGAAGCCGTATGGAGGATGTTATCTTTGCCGGAACTGAGGTCAGAAAGCCTCAGGGCTTTGCAGAGGTTTCTTTGACGTTGGATAATTCCGAAAAGGAACTGAATATTGATTATGAAGAGGTTGTTGTCACCAGACGTGTTTACCGCAGCGGTGAAGGCGAATACTTTATAAATCGCAATGCCTGTCGTCTTAAGGACATTCACGAGCTGTTTATGGATACGGGTATCGGCAGAGAGGGCTATTCCATTATCGGACAAGGTAAAATCGACGAAATCCTCAGCAACAAGTCCGAGGACAGACGCCGTATCTTTGAAGAGGCTGCCGGTATCACAAAATATAAATACAGGAAGAACGAAGCAGAAAAGAAGCTTGAAAAAACAAACGAGAATCTCACCCGTGTGAACGATATTATGTCGGAACTTTCGGGTCAGCTTGAACCACTCAGAATTCAGTCGGAAAAGGCAAGAAAGTACCTTGCTCTACGTGATGAACTGAGGGTTATTGACGTCAACGTTTCGGTTGTGTCAATAGAAAAGCACCGTGAAGAACTTTTGAAGATTGAGTCCAACCTGGATGCTGTTTCGAACAGCATTGAAACTCTTCAGAATTCTGTTGACGAAAAAGAAGCACTTACAAGCGAACTGTACGGAAAAATCGAAGAATACGAAGCGAAGATGGAAGAATGCCGTGAGGCACAGAAGGCGGCTTCAGAGGAATCGGCAGAGGAAACAAACAAAATAAATCTTGCTTATGCAAACATCGAGCATTGCAAAGAGAATATACAGAGAATCAATGATGAAATCGGAAAAAGCGAACGCGGCATTCAGCAACTTGACGAGCTTATTGAGAGTTACAGCAAGGTTTATGCTGAATTAAGCGAAAAACGGAAGGAAATCCTTGAAGGAATTGCAAAGGCAGAAGCGGAGTTCGAGAAGGTTAACCTGGTTTTTCAGGGAAACAGCGAAAACATTGAAGCTCTGAAAAATGAGATAATCGAAAAAACTGCGGAGATAGGTTCACTCCGAAGCAAGGTGGTGAACTATAATATTCTTGTTGAGAACTTTGAACGTGAACGCAGGAATATTGATGCAGAAATTGAAAAGCATAAGACGGAGCACGACCGAATTGCAGAAGAAAACCGAAAAATCGAAGAAGCCCTTCTGAAAATGACCGAGGAATTCGAAGCGCTGAAAAGCGAGGTTGAAGGTCTTGAAGAAAAACACGAAACTTTAAGCAAGAACGGTGAGGAGCTTTCGGAAAAGAAAAATTCCATTCAGACTGAACTTAACAAGAAGATTTCTCACAAAACAGTTCTTGAAGATATGGAGAACGATTTTGAGGGCTACAACAGAAGCGTAAAGGCTGTTATGACAGCACACGCAGAAGGTCCCCTCAAGAGTGCAAAAATATACGGTCCCATAACAAAGCTTATAAGCACAGAGAAGAAATATGTCACAGCAATTGAAGTGGCGTTGATTTCTGTTAATCAGAATATTGTAACCGAAACCGAACAGGATGCCAAGGCTGCAATCAATTATCTGAAAGCAGGAAAGCTGGGCAGAGCAACCTTTATGCCCATTTCCACCGTGAAATCAAGAAATACCGATTTCAACGGTGCTGAAAAGATGAAGGGATATATCGCTCTTGCACAGGAAGTGGTTGAGTATGACCCAAAATATGAGAATGTTGTGGGTAGTGTTCTCGGCGGAACGGTTGTGGTGGATAATATAGACAACGCCATTGCTATGGCGGCAAAATGCGGTCACAAATTCAAGATTGTTACCCTGGAAGGCGAAGTTATGCAACCGGGTGGTGCAATCAGCGGCGGTAGTGTGGGCAAGAATTCAAGCTTTTTGTCCAGAGCAGCGGAAATTGATACCTTGAAGACCGAAATTGAACAGCTTAAAAAAGAACTTCAGTCTGTGGAGGATATGAAGATTGAAAACACCGATGACCTGCAGAAGCTTTCAATCAGATTGGCGGAAAACAGAAGTATTCTTTCTCAGAAAAACGAAGAGTATATCAGGGCAAAATCCAATTCCGAACACAGCAGGATTTTTCTGGAAGCAGCTGAATCCAGAAGTGCTCAGTTGGCAGGCGAGCTTGAGACAATAGAAACCAGAACTCGTGAAATTGCCGAGGATGTTGTGCTTTGCAACAGCAGGGCTGATGAGCTTGAAGAATATGTTTCAAAGCTGAGACTTGAAACCGACAGCAAACAATCTGAATCCGAAGAGATTTATAAGCAGGTTAGAAGCGTTCAGGATGTTCTGGTGCAGCTTCAGATTGATGAAAGTGCAAATCAGAAGGATATCGAAGTCCAGCGGGAGCGTCTTGAAAATGTCAAGTCTGAAAAGCAGGCAATAACCGAAGAAAATGCTGAAAGACAGCGGGAAATTGCAGAACTGAATGTGAAAATTGAGAGCATAACTGCGGAAATTGAAGCGGACAACAAGAAGCTTGCAGAAATCGGAAAGAATGCCGAAGAACTTGAAAAACAGCTGACGGAATTCAATGAAAAGCGTAAGGATGCGGATGTGCGTTCCAAGGAATTGCAGGAACAGGTGAAAGAAGTCAGAGAACAACTGTTCAATTTGGGTCAGCAAAAGGCGAAAATTGAGGCACATAAAGCTAAATGCGAAGGTGAGCTTGACGGCTTGTTTGAATATTTGTGGAACGAATATGAATTGACATACAGTGATGCAGTTAAATTAAAAACAGACGAGCATCTTGATTTCAAGGAGGCAACAGCCAAGATTTCCGAGCTGAAGAGCAAAATCAAGTCTCTGGGTAACATCAATATTGACGCAATTGAGGAATACAAAACGATCAAGGAACGTTTTGACTTCCTGACCGAACAGACCGTTGACCTTGAAAAGGCAAAGGGCGAGCTGGAAAAGATTATTGACGAAATGATGACCATTATGAAAAAACAGTTCTCTGAACAGTTTGATGTCATCAGCCGCAACTTCAACAGTGTGTTCCGTGAATTGTTCGGAGGCGGACAGGCTCAGCTGGAGCTTGCTGACCCGGAGGACATAATGGAAACCGGAGTTGAGATTATTGCTCAGCCGCCCGGAAAGAAGCTTCAAAGCTTGACTTTGCTTTCCGGTGGTGAACGTGCATTTACGGCAATTGCACTTTTGTTTGCGATTCTGAAGGTTCGTCCAACACCCTTCTGTATTCTGGACGAAATCGAGGCGGCATTGGATGATATAAACGTATATCGTTATGCGGATTATCTGAAGAAATACAGCAAGAAATCACAGTTTATTGTTGTTACACACAGACGTGGTACAATGGAGGCGGCAAACATCCTTTACGGTGTTACCATGCAGGAAAAAGGTATATCAAAATTATTATCATTAAATATAGACGAGGTGGCTGAATAATGGGTTTTTTTGGAAAACTGAAGGCGAGTCTGAGCAAAACAAAGGAAGTGCTCAGCAATAGAATTGAATCTGCGTTGAAAATGTTCAGGAAGGTTGACGAGGAGCTTTTTGAAGAGCTGGAAGAGATTCTTATTATGGCAGATATCGGGGTTGAAACGTCGGTTGAAATCATTGACCGTCTCCGTGATGCCGCAAAAGAAAAGAAGATTACCGAGAGCATTGAGTTGAAGGCGGAGCTTCGCAGTATTCTGACCGAGATTCTGACCGAGGGCGACAACTCTGTGAAAATGGAAGGCAAGCCCGCGGTGATTATGGTTATCGGTGTGAATGGTGTGGGCAAAACCACATCCATAGGCAAGCTTGCTTATATGTATAAAAATATGGGCAAAAAGGTTGTTATTGCGGCGGCAGATACTTTCAGAGCGGCGGCAATTGAGCAGCTTGAGGTGTGGGCAGACCGTGCTGACGCTGAGATAATCAAACAGCAGGAGGGCTCAGACCCGGCAGCAGTTATTTATGATGCAATCGGTGCGGCCAAAAACAGAGGTGCTGACGTGCTTTTGTGCGATACTGCCGGTCGACTTCACAACAAGAAGAATCTGATGGAAGAATTAAAGAAGATTTACAGAATCCTCAACAAAGAGCTTCCGGATTCATCAAAGGAAGTTTTGCTGGTGCTTGACGCAACAACAGGGCAGAATGCAGTTTCTCAGGCTCAGCAGTTCAAGGAAGCGGCAGACATTACGGGAATTATTCTTACAAAGCTGGATGGTACTGCAAAGGGCGGAATTGTTTTTGCAATAAAGAACGAGTACGGAATACCCGTTAAGCTCATTGGTTTGGGTGAAAAGATTGACGATATGGACGAATTTGATCCGGTTGAGTTTGTAAATGCGATAATCGAACCGGACGAGGAGGAAAACAATGGTTGATATAAAGGGTTTTAAACGTGATAACCCCGATTCATCAGGACGCAAGATAAGCAAAAAGGTAATTGTTTTTGGTTCTATTTTTGTTGTTTTGCTTCTTTTGTATTATGTGGGTTCTCTTTATCTTGAATATATTCAGATAAAGGAAGTTGGCGATGGCTACACCTCGATTTTCACCAAGAACCTTTTGACGAAAGTCGTTTTTCAGGTGATTAGCTTTGTTGTTGCTTTTATTCTGGCGATGCTCAGTATTTTGTTTTTGCGGCGTAATTATGCCGTTCAGCATTTTGACAGAGGAATTTTTGAGTCCAAAAAGATTTCCTTCCTTGTGGGGATTCTTTTTGCTCTGGTGATTAGCGGAGTTATAGCAAAGGGTCTGAGTGAAAAGTATCTTGTGTTTGCCAACAGCCAGTGGGTTGGAAAGGCAGACCCGGTATTTGGTAAAGATATCGGATATTTTATGTTCCAGAGACCGTTCCTTCAGGCAATGACCCAATCGCTTCTTAGTGTCTGGGGTGTGATATCCTTGTTTGTTTTCATAGGCTACTGGTTTTTGGGTACTGTTTTCAATGACAGGGAAATAACGGAGCTTATAGAAATAAAATCCGTTGCAATCCACAACTATGTGAACATCGGAATACTTATGGTGCTTATTGCAGTTTCCTTTATTTTCAAGTCGGAGGATATTCTTTATAAATCCTTCAGCGGTCTTGACGGTGCGGGATATACCGATAAGCTGATTTGGCTCAATTTCTACCGATTTGCACCGATTCTGATGGTTGTTCTGATTGTTATTGCCGGACGGTTCATCAAAAAACGTAAGAATTTTGCCGCATTGAAAACAATTCTTGTTTTCCCGGCGGTATGGCTGGTTGCTCTCGGTGTAGCTTTTGCGGTTCAGAGTTTTATTGTTGCACCCAATGAGGTTATTCGTGAAAAGGATAACATTATTGCCAATATTGAATATACGCAGGCGGCATACGGGATTGATGATGTTTCGGAAGTTGTTTTTGATGTGAAAAATGAGCTTACTGTTGAAGAATTGGCAGAACACAGCGAAATCACTGATAACATAAGAGTTATAGACTTGTCTGCCAACCTGACGGTGCTTAATCAGATTCAGGGAATACGAAACTATTATAAATTTAATGAAACCGACATTGTTCCTTATGAGATAAACGGTCAGAAAACGGCTGTTGCAATAACACCCAGAGAAATCACAAAGGATAATCTCAGCGACACAACCGACACCTATATCAACAAAACTCTCAGATATACCCACGGTTTTGGTGTTGCTATGAATGTAATCAACGACGTGACGGAACAAGGTCAGCCCAAGTTCCTCATCCAGGACATTCCGCCGAAATCGGCAGAGGGTGTGCAGGAAATAAAGCAACCGAGAATTTATTACGGTGAACTGACCGATGATTATGTTGTTGTGGGAAACGACAAGTACAAGGAGCTTGACTATTCTGAAGGTCAGGAGGATGTGGAGTTCTCTTATGATGGTTCGGGTGGCTTGAAGCTGAGCTTCTGGAACAGACTTGTTTTTGCTTTGAAATATAAAGACATAAGACTTATCGTTTCGGATTTGGTGTCAAGTGACAGTCGTATTCTCATTAACCGTGATGTTGTGTCAAGATTGAAGATTGTTGCTCCCTTCCTCACCTACGACAATGACCCGTATATGATAATTGATAGTCAGGGTAATCTTATGTGGGTTGTAGATGCATACACAACTTCTAAGCTTTACCCCTATTCTCAGAAGTATTCCGGGGGCGAATTCAATTACATCCGTAACTCTGTTAAGGCTGTGGTTGATGCTTATAACGGTGAGGTTACCTTCTATATTTCGGATAAAAACGATCCTGTTGCGAAAATGTATGCTTCAATGTATCCGCAGTTGTTCTCCGGGGATGATTTGCCGGATGATGTAAAGAGGCATATGAAATATCCGGAGTATATGTTCAAGATTCAGTCGAATATGTATGGTAAATATCATATATCGAACCCCACCACGTTCTATAACAAGAATGACACCTGGACCATTGCTCAGGAAAGGTACGGCAACAACACCGATGCCAAAGAAATTGCTGCATATTATAATATGATGAAGCTTGAAGGTGAAGAAAAGGAAGAACTTCTCCTGACCGTTCCGTATACACTTGCGGGCAAGGATAATATGGTGGCGTGGTTTGCTGTCAGAAATGAATGGGACAATTACGGAAAACTGCAGATTTATAAATTCCCCAAGGGTATAAGCGTCCTTGGCCCTATGCAGGTTGAAAACCGTATCAATTCTCACAAGGATATTTCCAAGGAACTGAACTTGTGGAGCCAGGGCGGTTCGCAGGTTATACGTGGAAATATGATTGTTGTGCCCATTGAAGATTCGATTCTTTATGTTGAGCCAATATATATTGCCTCCAACAACCAGTCGGCACTTCCTGAACTGAAACAGGTTGTTGTTTCATACGGTGAAACCATTGTTATGGCAAATACCTTGCAGGAAGCTCTTTATGGTGTCTTTGGTGAAACCGCACCGGAATCTCCTGTGGTTCCTGAAAACGGAACTTCTGAACCCGAAACCGAGCCGGAAGATGAACACCCGGATTCGGAACCCGATGTGTCTGTGACATATGAAGAAGCGGCACAAAAGGTTATTGACGAGTTCAATCGAATGAAAGGTGCAAGTGCTGAAGGCAATTGGAATGAGTTCGGTGCATCAATGGATGCTTTGGAGCAATCCATTGAAATGCTTGAAAAGAGTATTTCAACAGAAGAATAATGAATTAAACCCTTTGCATCACAAAAAGATGCAAAGGGTTTTTGCTGTTATTAAATAACATATTGAAGTGCCGCCACCAATATCAGTCCCGGTATGCCCAGCAAACCCACAAGCATGGCGGAGAGCGGATTAATTATTAATGTAATTCCTGCAAAACCGCCAAAAAAGTTTACAGCACCAAGAATAAGACCGCCGATAATTCCGTTAAGAAGTGCTTTGAAAAGCCATTTTAGGGGCTTTGTGAAAATCCGGCAAAACAAAAGAATCAACAGCAATCCTGCGATATATGCCAAAATTGATAAAAAGTCAAAAGACATTGAAAACTCTCCCGTGTATAGATTTTATCTTTCATTAAAGGATATACAACGGTTGTCTGTTTTATGACTATTATTTCAGCGTGGCAATATATTTGTCGGTGAGAAATACAGGGTTATAAGATTTTTTTGCTTTTCTCAGACCCTCAAGACCCATATCTTCCTCACGGTTTACATATTGGAAATCAGACCATCTGTTTTCAAGAAACTGTTGATTCATTATGGGAAAGCTACCCTGATAATCAGTATCGGCGTGTTCAAGATGAATAACAACAATCGACTCTTTCTGACACAGAACTTCACCAAAGGAAAAGGCAACGAGTTTGTCATCCACAGTTATACAGCCGCCTGAAATATCCAGAGCATCCCAGTTGTTCAGGAGCTTGGTCACGGCTTCCAGCTGCTCGCCGATGTTTGAAATACTGTCACGTTTGCTCTCGCACCACCGCGTGAACAGCTCCAGACAGTTATCACGAAAATCCGGTGTCATAGTGTGGTATTGGTAATTATACAGGCTTTTAAATTTGTTGATGTGATTTCGCTTTGCGTGGAATTTGCTTCCGGGCAGAGAAATAAGGTCAGAAATACTGTACACATAATCGGCCGAATTTATATCTTTTTTGTATTGGAACATATGAGGAAAAGAGGTTTTCATTTTTTCAAACTGTTCTTTTCCGTAAAGCCGTATTTTGGGTTCCTGACCGATTTCCGAAAAGTATTCAAGCAGTTTTGGGACGGTTGAAGTAATGTCACCTTGCATGGTGGTCATATTGACACTTTCCGGGTTGCCTCCGTGCTTGGAAAATATGCAGAGATTGCCATCAAGTTCTGCATAGCGTATATTATAAGGCTTCTGCCACATAAACATATTTGTGAATGTAAATTCGGAGTTCAGGAACATACCGTTTTTGAAATATGAATCAAGAATGGGTTTTGAACTGAGATTTACGGGTTTTATTAAGCTTGAGACTTCACTCATTGAATCACCTTCTTCTGTGGTTTGGTTTATTTTGTGTAACATCATTCAATATATGCACGAACTCTGAATGCGACACCACATTTTTCAGCTATTTGTCGGCAGGCTGTCTTTTCGTCTTCGGAGACTGTGCGGTCAACAACCGTCAGAGTAACGTCGGGAACAAACCTCTTTGCAAGACGAGCGAATTCCTGAAGCCCCTCAAACGCAGCTTCGCCAAAGGCACTCCTGCAGATTTCGTTATATTTCTTGGCGGTTGCTGTATTGATTTGTGATGTTGACATAAAGAGCATCGCCCAGTTCATATGTTATTGTCATAAAAAAACTTCTTTCGTTTATAAATTTATTTTGTTTGTATCTGTTATAATTTCATTTGCCATATCTGAAATATGATTGTGGCAAGTGAAAAAGAAAAGCTGTGAAATTGCTCCGGATTCTTTGTGATATCGGTCAAGGAATGCCAAGGTTCTTCTGCAGTTCTCGCTGTCATACTGTGCCAGTATGTCGTCAAGAAAGAGAGGGAGCGTATTGTGCTTTTCTGCTATAATATCGGTAGCTGCAAGCCTTAGCGCAAGATACAGCCTGTCGACGGTGCCTGAACTCAGATACTTCCATTCGTGGTAGCTTTCGGTTGAAGTGCATCTTGTTTCAATGTTCAAATCTCTCGAAACAATAACATCGGAATATTTTCCGCCGGACATCAGGTTCAGGTATTCACCTGTTTTTTTGTTCAGATGCGTGCCGAGACCTTTGCTCATTTCTGAAACGGCTTGCTCCAGCACGTCTGAAGCGATTGAAAGGCTCTTGTATCTGTCTGTCAAGGCAGAGAGAGTTTCGGTGGTGTCGCTTATTTGGGAAACCAACTGTGACTCGGTGACTTCTGGAAGTTTGATTTTTTGTTGAAGTTCTTCAAGCTGTTGTCGTTTTTGCTTTAAAATGAAATTGAGTTCCGTAGGATTCTCTGTGATGGCATTGTGGTCAATTTCGGTATCCGCCACGAAATCAGACAGAGATTTAAGCTGTGAAACAGCAAAGTCATAGGAAACCTTTCCGCTGAAAACTGCCTTGGATAAAGTTTCAATATCGTGCTGAAGGTTTTGAAAATCATCAAGAAGACTTTCAATTTCGTTGAAAACCGTTTTTGCATTTTCAAAAGTGTCAACATTCTTGGCTTCGGAAACAAGTTGAATGAAGCGGAGTTTTGTTGCCTTCAGTGACGCGGTGAAAGTTGCAAACCCTGTGCTTTGTACTGAGTTGATTTTTGCACGTAATTCCTCCATGGACGAACATCCGTATTGACTGAGTTTTTCTGAAAGCTCTGTCAAAAGTCCGTTACGCATAGCGTGACCCCGATTGAGTATTTCATCGGTGGATTTTTCGGAAAGTTCTTCACTGTAGAAAGAAAGATGCCTGAGCTTGTTTTCAAAATCCTGCTTTGACAACTGAACCGAAAGGGTGTTGAGAACCTTTTTGTTGATATTGTGACGGAGAATTCCGAATAATCCGAGACCAATCAGCAGAATCGGTATTGAAAGCCACAAAATAGTGGGATTCAACACAACCGACAGTACGGCTGCAATGGCGGAGATACCCAACGGGATATAGGATAAAAGCTTTCTTTTCCTCGTTCCCTGGACTATACGCTGTTTCAGAATGTTTTCGGATTGTCGGATGCTTTTGTCTATAAAATCAAGGTCTTCATCAAGGACTGAAATTCTTTTGTTGCTCTCGGTTATCGCCAGAAATTCCCTGTCAGAAATCATATCTTCTTTTTTTGACTCAGCGGAATAAAAGGTTTCGCATTGAGCCAAAAGATTTTTGCCTTCCTGCAGAAGACCTTGAAGTTCAACAGGTGATAAGGCAAAAGAATTGAGTTTTTGGGTTATATGATTTTGTGCGTTAAATTTCTCGGTCAGTTCGGTGAAAACAGCAATATCTTTTTTTGCTGTTTTCACCTTTTGTGCAAGATTATGGCTTTCAATTCTGTATTCCAGATCGGATATTTCCTTTTTGAGTGCATTTATGTCAGAAAAAAGCTGTTGCTGACCGTTGTTCTGAGCGACAACCAGGTCAAGATTATATTTAAGTCTTTCAAGCTTGCTTTGTTCATCAACAAGTCTTCCCCGTTTCCCGTTTTTTGAAACCAGTTCTTCTTTTGCGGCGGTGATTCTTGAAAATACCTCGGTATGGGATGTGCTTTCGTCTCCTGAGACCGATAGATTGGAAATTCTGATTGCGAGGCTGTCGGCAGAGGATTCGGAAGAAAAGGCTCCGTGATTATCAACAAAAACACTACGCTCAAATTCTGCGAAGTTCATATTGAAAAAGTATTGCCCTGCATCGGTGGCATCGGGAACGGAAACTTTTTCACCGCTCTGCAGATTTGTAACGGTTATCTTGTCGCCTGATGGTGTTTTCCCCAATTCCTTTTGAAGGCGGAAATCCTCACCGTTGTGTTCAAATTCTATGGCACCGGACATTGCCGCACCGCTCCAGGGAGTATATTTTTTGCGGATGTTTTTTGAAATATCGGGACTTTTTCCGCTGCTGCTTCCGTAAAACATTAGCTTTATGAATGCCATCAGGGTTGATTTTCCATCTTCGTTGTTGCCGAAAATGATGTTAAAGCCGGGCTTGAAGGTGAAAAGACGTCCTGAGAATTTGCCGAAATTCTCAACCTCGATTTTTTTAATTGTCATTCAAGTTCACCCCTCTTTCGAAAGCCTTGAGACCTAAACGTAATGCCTGTTTGCATAAGGCTTCGTCTCTTGGCTCGGAGTTCTTTATCATTTCAAGCATTTTGGCAACAAAAATACCTCGGAGGGAGTTTTCGCAAGAAAGACTCTCCATTTCCGAAAAAGAAGGTTCTGTCAGGTCGGAAATCTGAATATATAACAGCTCGTCCCTGAGACTTTCCTCAATTTGTACGGTGTTCGGAAGAAAATCAGGGCTCACACACCCTGTCAGGGAAACACGATAGAGATGATTTTGAAAATCATCGGGATAACTGCTTTTTATGTGCTCCAGTATCTTTGATGAAATCTCCGGACTGTTGTTGCAGTCTGAAATGTCCGTTTTGGTGATTATGTATTTGCGTGAAGAAAGCTCTTTGTATTCAAGGTTGCAAAAGCCTTTTCCGACAGTTCCGAGATACACCCCGAGGCTGTCGGTTTCGTCGAATCCGTGGCCGTCAGGACATCCGCAATATGAATAGAAGGTGTCACCTTCCTTTTCGATGGGACTTCTCTTGTGGATGTGACCCAGTGCCAGATAATCATATCCGCTGTCAGCTATGGCGGTTTTGGTTATTGGATTGTAGTCGCTGTCGGATTGCAGAGAAATCAAGTCTCCGTGGAGAACGCAGATATTGATTGTTTCTGGATTCATATCATAGGTTGGCGAAAGCAGCGGAAGCCGTTCGTATTTGTCAGTGAAGCCTGCACCGAACAGACGGACATTTTTGTCCGGGAAATCCATATGTTCCGTGAAGGATGTGAAGATAACGACATTTTCGGGAAATTCATAATTAAGATAAAATGAGCCGACACAGGCGTAATCGTGATTACCGGGTGAAATGGCAATTACGGTTTCGGGAATCTGAGCCATTGCGTGAATAATCCCGTTGGCTGTGTCTGAATCCGGGAAAGGTGTGTCCAGTAAGTCCCCGGCGATAAGCAGAAAGTCGATTTGTTCCCTTTTGCACAGTGTGATAATGCGAAGGAACGTATTGAGTATTTCGTTGCGACCGTTTTTTACGCCTGTTCGGGAAGCTCCTATATGCAAATCGCCTGTGTGCAGAATTTTTACACCTGACATAAGGTTCACACTCCTTCGTTGATAAATTTCTGTAATAAATAATTATAATATATCACAAAAGAATAAAAAATACAACAAGAAGGTATGATAATTAAAGATAAAAGACGAAAACAATCTGTTAATATGCGAATTGGTAAAACATATTGTAAACTTTCCCGGATTAATTGACAACAAAAGAAAAATATGGTATAATCTTAATGTTTTTTATCAACTGTATCTCGTGTGCTGTTTTTGTTTTTGGAGATGTTTTATGAAGAAAATTGACAATATAATTTTAAAGGAAACCAAATATATCGGGATGTGGGTTCTGATTTTCAGCTTGCTTATGCAGTCGGTGTTCCTGGTTATAGGAAAGTGGCATTATTCTGTATTGCTCGGAAACCTGCTCAGCGGAGCTTTCGGAGTGCTGAATTTTTTGCTTATGGGAATGACCGTGCAGAAAGCACTGGGCAAGGATGTGAAAGAAGCGAAAACAATAATGAAGGTTTCGCAGCTCTACAGGAACCTTATGATGCTTGTTGTTACGGCTGTGGGCGTGTTGGTGCCTTGTTTCAATACTGTGGCGGTAATTGTTCCTGTGTTCTTCCCGCGGATTGCCATTGCAATTCGTCCGATTTTTGTAAAGGAAAAATGATATTGTGAGGTGATTGAAGTAATGCGAAAAAAAAGCCGCTCTTTTGTGGCATTGGATATTCTTTATCTGTGTATGATGATTTTGCCCCTTGTTGCGGGAATGGTTCTGAAGGTTTTGACGAAGCCCTTGAGTGAAGGCATAAGCATAACAGGTGCTCAGATATATTTCGAAATTCCTATGCCTGTGCAGAATCTTGTTATAACCGAATCACAGATAAACTCGTGGCTGGTTATGATTGCAATTTTTGGTCTTTGTCTGTTCCTGACTCACGGGCTGAAAACGAAAAATGTCAGCAAAAGGCAACACTGTGCTGAATGGATTGTTGAAAAGGTCGAAAAACTGGTTGTTGACGGAATGGGAGATTATTTCAAAGGTTTTTCTTCGTTTGTTGCGGCAATCCTTGCACTGTCAGGTTTTTCCAGCCTGATTTCTTTGCTCGGTATGTATCCGCCAACATCGGATATAAACATAGTTGCCGGGTGGGCTGTGCTTGTGTTTTTCCTTATAACGTATTACAAGCTCAAATGTGGTCCTGTTACCTATATCAAGGGGCTTGCAAGCCCGATTGCTCTTACACCGCTTAATGTTATAAGTGAAGTTGCGACACCTTTGTCCATGGCATTCCGTCATTACGGAAACGTTCTTTCGGGCGCGGTGATTTCGGTTCTTGTTGCTACGGGACTTCAGGGACTTTCGAGTATGGTTCTTGGCTGGCTTCCCGGCTTTCTGGGAGAATTACCGTTGCTTCAGATTGGTTTACCTGCTGTTCTGTCGATTTATTTCGATGTGTTCAGCGGTTGCTTGCAGGCATATATTTTTGCTATGCTTACCATGATGTATGTTGCAGGCGGATTCCCTATGGAAGAATACTTTGAGAAAAAGAAGAAAAAATTAAAAAATAAAAAGCTGGAGGTAAATTAAAATGTTAGAATTGGCTATTGGTATTATTTTGGGTGGATGTGCACTTGGTGCAGGATGTGCTATGATTGCAGGTATAGGCCCCGGTATTGGTGAAGGTAATGCTGTTGCAAAGGCGTGTGAAGCCATCGGTCGTCAGCCCGAAAGCAAGGGTGCTGTAACTTCCACAATGCTTATGGGTTGTGCTATTGCTGAAACAACAGGTCTTTATGCACTTGTTATCGCAATCCTGCTTATATTCGTTGCACCTAATCTTTTTGTAGATATTCTTTTGAATGCTATTGCTTAAAAACAAGGAGAAATAATTATGCAAAGTTTAGATGTCATCTCTGTCAATCTGTGGCAGATATTGATTTCTCTTATAAATCTTGTTTTGCTGTTTCTCATAATGAAGCGCTTTTTGTTCAAGCCTGTTAAAAACGTGCTTGCAAAACGTCAGAGTGAAATCGATCAACAGTATGCTGATGCTGAAATTGCCAAAAATGAGGCTGATGAAAGTCGCAAACAATGGCAGGATAAGCTTTCGGGTGCTGAAGCAGAGGCTGATGCAATTATTCAGAAGGCAACAGACAATGCCAAATACCGTGGCGAAAAAATGGTTGCCGAAGCCGAAGAAAAGGCTGAAAGCATAATACGTATTGCAAAAACCGAAGCAGAGCTCGAAAAGAAAAAGGCAGCTGACGGTATCAAACGTGAAATCGTTGAAGTTTCAGGCGCTCTTACTGAAAAAATGCTTGAACGTGAAATTAATAATGAGGACCACAGAACACTGATTGATTCGTTCATTGAGAAGGTCGGTGAGCTTGATGAATGATGTAATCCGCGAATACGGAGCGGCTTTGTTTGCGCTTGCCTGTGAGGAAAACAAAAAGGAAGAGTACGGGAAAAATATTGAAACTCTGGAAAAAGCTTTTGGGGAATCTCCCGAATATATTGATTTTCTCAGTTCTCCCGGGATTCCTTTGGGTGAACGACTTTCAGCCATTGAAGTTGCTTTTGCGGACTGTGTTTCAGAACACGTTTTGTCCTGGATTCAGCTTATGTGCGAAAAGGGGCGGATAGACGGGTTTTTTGGTGCGGCAAAGGAGTATAAAGAGCTTCTTGATGCCTCAAAGCATATATCAACTGCAAAGGTTATAAGTGCTGTTGAACTTACCGAAAACGAAAAGACGAAGCTTTATGAAAAATTGAAAGCTATGTCCGGGGGAGATGTTACAATGGAGTATTCTGTTGACGGCTCCCTGATTGGCGGGCTCATTGTTGAGCTTGACGGAAAAATAATGGACGGCAGCTTGCGCCACCGTTTGCGCGAGGTAAAGGATGTGATTAATTCGTGAATACAAGACCTGAAGAAATCAGTAATGTAATAAAAGAACAAATAAAAAACTACCGTTCCAAGATTGAAATGAAGGAAACGGGAACAGTTATTCTTGTGGGTGACGGAATTGCCAGGGTTTACGGTCTTCGTGAATGTATGTCAAGTGAATTGCTTGAATTTGAAGACGGAAGCTTCGGTATGGCACAGAATCTTGAAACTGAAACAGTTTCTGTGGCGTTGCTTTCAGACAACAACAATATCCGTGAGGGCTCAACCGTAAGACGAACAGGAAAGGTTCTGTCGGTGCCTGTGGGTGATGGAATGCTGGGCAGAGTTGTGAATGCCCTTGGTGAACCCATTGACGGCAAAGGCCCCATCACAGCAAATGAAACAAGACCCATCGAGGCGGAAGCTCCCGGTATTATCGAAAGGAAAAGCGTTTCTGTGCCGCTCCAGACGGGTATCAAGGCCATTGACAGTATGATTCCCATCGGAAGAGGTCAGCGTGAGCTTATTATCGGTGACCGACAGACAGGTAAAACCGAAATCGCAATTGATACAATTATAAATCAGAAAAATTCAGATGTTATCTGTATTTATGTTGCAATTGGACAGAAAAACAGCTCTGTTGTTCAGCTTGCAAACGAGCTGACAAAGGCAGGGGCGATGGAATACACAATAATCGTTTCAGCTTCTGCGTCAGAGTCTGCACCACTTCAGTATGTTGCCCCCTATTCAGGTTGTGCTATGGCAGAATACTTTCGTGAACAGGGAAAAGATGTTCTGATTATCTATGATGATTTGTCAAAGCATGCTGTGGCATACCGTGCCCTGTCGTTGCTAATCCGTCGTCCACCCGGACGTGAAGCATATCCCGGTGACGTATTCTATCTCCATTCGCGTCTCCTTGAAAGAGCGGCGTGTGTTGATCCTCAGTATGGCGGCGGTTCAATTACGGCTCTGCCCATAATTGAAACTCAGGCAGGCGACGTTTCGGCATATATTCCCACCAATGTAATTTCAATTACAGACGGTCAGATATTTCTGGAAACTGAACTTTTCCACGCAGGTGTTATGCCTGCCATAAATCCCGGTATCTCCGTAAGCCGTGTTGGCGGTTCTGCTCAGCTCAAGGCAATGAAGAAGGTTTCGGGTGAACTTAAGCTTCTCTATTCACAGTACAGAGAATTGCAGTCTTTTGCTCAGTTCGGAAGTGACCTTGATGCGGACACCAAGGCGAGACTTGCTCTCGGTGAAAGAATTGTTGAGGTTCTCAAGCAGGGACGCAACAATCCTGTTCGTGTTGGCTGTCAGGTTGCAATTGTGTATGCGGTTATCAACGGCTATCTGAACGAAATTCCGGTAAAAAAGGTTAAGGAATATGAAGGTCAGCTTTATGAACTTCTTGAAAATAAGTATCTTGGCTTCCTTGAAAGAATCGAAGGTGGTTCATGGGATGACAAGGATGTGGAAGAACTGAAGGCAGCTCTTTCTGAAATGAAGAGGTGAGGCAATGGGTGCTGATATAAAACAACTGCGCACAAGAATAAAAAGCGTTGATTCCACAATGCATCTCACCAAGGCTATGGGGCTGGTTGCATCCTCAAAGATACGCAGAGCAACTGATTCAATGAACAAAGGGCTTGAATATTCAAAAGCACTGACTGAAACGGTTGAAATGCTTTCAACTTATGAGGAATGCAGAAAGAGCCCGTATATGGCAAGCCGTGACGGAGAAAATATCTGTCTTGTTGTTATTGCGGGAGATCGTGGTCTTGCGGGCGGATATAATGCAAATATTTTCCGACTTATGCGTGAATATCCCCGGGCAGTGGTTATTCCCATTGGAAAACGTGCTTGCGAAAGATATGGTGGCGAGCTTGTGCTTGCGGAATATTTCAACTATGATAATGCAAAAACCATATCGGAACAAATTTGTCGGGATTTTGCGGATAAAAAGTTTGATAAATTTGGTATTGTATGCACCAAGTACCATTCTCTTATGTCACAAGAGGCATATGTGAAATGGATTCTTCCTCTTGAAAAGGCAGAAAATGCAAAGTCGGCAAGTGCCATATTTGAACCGGATGAGATAACTGTGCTTAATGCAGTTATTCCGGAATATATTGCAGGAATGATTATTGCCTGCGTCAAGGAAAGTTTTGCGTCGGAGGTTGCGGCACGCCGTGTTGCAATGGACAGTGCAGGCAAGAATGCTCAGGAAATGATTGATAAGCTTGGGCTGGAATATAACCGTGCAAGACAGGGTGCAATCACCCAGGAAATTACCGAGATTGTAGCCGGAAGCGGTGCATAATCGGAAAGGAGAAACGTATATGTCAGATACAGCAAAAGGAAGCGTTTCGCAGGTTATGGGACCTGTTGTTGACGTTTGCTTTGAAGAAGGCAACCTGCCTTCCATATATAATGCATTGACTATGAAAATCGGGGAGAATACTCTCACCGTTGAGGTTGCACAGCACATTGGTGACAATGTGGTCAGATGCATCGCTATGTCTTCGACGGACGGACTGAAAAGAGGTACCCCTGTTGTTGACACAGGCAAGACAATAAGTGTGCCCATCGGTCGTGAAACCTTGGGCAGAATATTCAATGTTCTTGGCGACACCGTGGACAACAAGCCCTTTGATGAGTCGGTTGAACGGTGGAACATCCACCGTGCTGCACCGTCATACAGCGAGCTTGCCACATCAACCGAAATCCTTGAAACAGGTATCAAGGTAATCGACCTTATATGTCCCTATTCAAAGGGCGGCAAAATCGGTCTTTTCGGTGGTGCCGGAGTTGGTAAAACCGTACTTATTATGGAGCTTATCAACAACGTGGCAAAACAGCACGGCGGACTTTCGGTGTTTACCGGTGTAGGCGAAAGAACCCGTGAAGGTAACGACCTTTATAATGAAATGAAGGAGTCGGGAGTTCTTTCAAACACCACTTTGGTGTACGGTCAGATGAACGAACCTCCCGGTGCAAGAAGGAGAGTTGCTCTTTCGGGTCTTACAATGGCGGAATATTTCCGTGACGAAGAACATCAGGACGTGCTTCTGTTTATAGACAATATTTTCCGTTTCACTCAGGCGGGTAGTGAGGTTTCGGCATTGCTTGGAAGAATGCCCAGTGCCGTTGGTTATCAGCCCACACTTGCAAATGAAATGGGTACCTTGCAGGAAAGAATTACATCAACCAAAAACGGTTCTATTACGTCAATCCAGGCGGTATATGTCCCTGCGGATGACCTTACCGACCCTGCTCCTGCAACAACCTTTGCTCATCTTGATGCAACAACCGTTCTTTCACGTAGCATTGCATCTCAGGGTATTTACCCTGCCGTTGACCCACTTGAGTCAACAAGCCGTATCCTTGCCCCTGAAATCTTGGGCGAGGAGCATTATACCGTTGCAAGAGATGTGCAGAGAATACTTCAGAGATATGTTGAGTTGATGGATATTATTGCCATTATGGGTATGGATGAACTTTCGGACGAAGACAAACTGCTGGTAGGAAGAGCAAGAAAGATTCAGCGATTCCTTTCGCAGCCCTTTGACGTTTCGGAAAAGTTTACGGGTATTCCCGGAACTTATGTACCTCTCAGCGAGACCATCCGTGGCTTCAAGGAGATTATTGAAGGTAAGCACGACGACTTGCCCGAGTCTGCATTCCTCTTTGTGGGAACAATCGACGAGGCGGTTGAAAAGGCAAAGAAGGTGGCACGATGAAAACATTCCCTTTGAAAGTTTCATCACCTGAGGGCGATTTGTTCAGCGGCGATGCAGTTATGCTGAGCCTGAGAGGAACAGAGGGTGAGCTTGCTGTTATGGCAGGACATATTCCCTTTGTTTCATCAGTTGTCCCTTGCGAATGTAAAATATCATTTGAAGATGGCGAAGAAAAAGTAGCCAGAACCGACGGAGGAATGCTCACCGTGTCTGCGGACAAAGTGTTGCTCCTTTCGGGAAAATTTGAATGGGTAGAATAAAATGAAGGAACGAGAACCAACGGTTTTCGTTCCTTATTACCTTGAACAATTGAAGTCGGATCGTAGCCATGTCGTTCTGTG
>JAZNLK010000106.1:0-26326 GCA_045579055.1 Clostridia bacterium | reverse complement strand
AGCAATGACCTGTGTTTGCTCGGTTGGACTTGATATGATTGCTGTTCCCGGAGATACAACAGCAGAAACAATTTCTGCAATTATTGCCGATGAGTCTGCAATCGGTATGATTAACCAGAAAACAACAGCGGTGAGAATTATTCCTGTTGTGGGTAAAACAGTTGGCGAAAGTGTTGAATTCGGTGGTTTGCTTGGTTATGCTCCGATTATGCCTGTGCATAGCGAATCCAGCGCTGATTTCATCAATCGTGGTGGAAGAATTCCTGCACCGATTCACAGCTTGAAAAATTAAGCAATGGCAAGCTCCTGTCAAAAAACGATGGGAGATTTTGCTATATAAATTAAAAAAGTCGAATGAAATTTGTTTTGCAATTGAGTACAAACAAAGGGGATATGCCGGATGGGTTTTAAAAAGGATTTTGTGTGGGGTGTTGCAACGGCTTCTTATCAAATTGAGGGTGCATATAAGGAAGATGGAAAAGCTCTGAATATATGGGATGTCTTTTCTCACGAAACGGGAAATGTGGAGTGTGGTCATACAGGTGATGTTGCTTGTGACCATTACCATAGATTTAAAGACGATATAAAGCTGATGAAGAAATTAGGAATCAAGGCGTATCGTTTTTCGCTCAGTTGGACACGTATTTTCCCTGAAGGAACAGGAAAGATAAACGAAAAAGGTGTGGAGTTTTATTCCAATTTGATTGACGAGCTCCTTAAAAACGGAATTGTGCCTTATGTAACACTTTTTCATTGGGATTATCCTTACTCGCTTTATAAAAAAGGCGGATGGCTGAATGATGAGAGTGTAAGGTGGTTTGCGGATTATGCGGCAAAGGTCTCTGAAATTTTTTCCGATCGGGTGAAATACTTTATCACATTCAATGAACCGCAATGTTTTATTGGTCAGGGATATTTGTTGGGCATTCATGCTCCGGGACTGAAGGTTTCGTACAGAGATATTTTCCAAATGTGCCATAATGTATTAAAGGCTCACGGAGCGGCAGTTATTGCACTTAGGAAAAATGCAAAACAGCCCTTAAAAATCGGTTATGCTCCCACTTGTTCGGCACACTATCCTGCAACAAATAAACCTGAGGATATAGAAGCAGCACGCAAGGCACTTTTTGCGTGCCCCCCGATAAGTCGAGATGTTATGTGGAATGTGTCTTGGTGGAGTGACCCTGTTGTATTGGGAAATTATCCAGAAGACGGACTTGAAATGTATAGAGACTATCTTCCTGAAATAACTGAGGAAGATATGCATCTTATCAATCAGCCGATAGATTTTTATGCACAGAATATATACAATGGCAAGAAAATCAGAATAGGAGCGGATGGTAAGCCTGAATTTGTTGAACGTAAAGAAGGCTCGCCCAAAACAGCTATTCAGTGGCCAGTTACACCTGAATGTATGCATTGGGCACCAAAGTTTTTCTGTGAAAGATATAAGTTGCCGTTTTACATTACGGAAAATGGTATGTCTGCTCATGATGTTGTATCTCTCGACGGAAAGGTTCATGATTCTAATCGTATTGATTTTTTGAACAGATATCTTTTGGAACTTGAAAAAGCTGTTGATGACGGTGCTGAAGTTGAGGGGTACTTTCTTTGGTCATTTATGGATAATTTTGAATGGGCGAAAGGCTATACGGAACGTTTTGGTATTGTTTTTGTGGATTTTGAATCCCAAAAGAGAATTCCTAAAGATTCGGCATATTGGTATAAGGGTTGGATTGAGGAACACAGTAAATAGTTTTTTGACTGGTTTGAAACGAAATGGCAGAGGATGCAATAAAACCGGCAAATATGTTTGAAAATCAATAATTAGTGGTGATGATATAAAATGAACAGAAAAGAGCATAAAGACGATAATCAAATATTTAAGTATGTGGAGTATTCTCCTGAAACCGGAAGTGAAAATAAGCCTTTAATAATACAGTTACATGGTGCAGGTGAAAGAGGAAACGGGGAAGAAGATTTGGCGAAAGTGGATGTACACGGTTTTTCCAAGCTTCTTGAAAATACAGAATATGACTGTACGGTTATTATGCCTCAATGTCCATCGGATTCTTTTTGGGCGGCAAGAGTAGAGTCTCTTGTTCGCTTTATTGAACAGAAAATTGAAGAATATAAAGCGGACCCCGACAGAATATATCTGACAGGACTGAGTATGGGTGGTTACGGAACATGGTTCACATCCATGGCGAGACCTGACCTGTTTGCGGCAATTGCACCTGTATGTGGTGGTGGAATGGCTTGGAATGCATATACATTAAAAGAAATTCCTGTTTGGGCTTTTCACGGAGTGGTTGACCATACGGTTTCTGTTAATCAGAGTGACGAAATGGTTGCAGCATTGAAAGATTGTGGAGCACAGGTGCATTATTCCAGAATTGAAAATGTTGCTCATAATGTATGGGATTATGCATATAATGAAGAATTAATGGAATGGCTCTTAGAACACAAAAGAAAAACATTTCTTTGTGAATAAGGAAGCCCCTTCTGTGACACACATATTGTGAAAATGGATGTGAAAATATGGACAAACTTATAAAAAGAATAAATGAACTTTATGCAAAATCAAAGGCAGAAGGTCTGACGGAAGAAGAAAAAGCTGAACAGGCAGTGCTTCGTCAGAAGTATATTCAGTCTTTCCGTCAGGGTGTAAAAAATACCATGGATAATGTGCGTATTGTTGATGAAGACGGAAATGAGACAAAATTAGAAAGAAAATCAAAAAAAATATAATTTGATGCAACCTTTCAGGGGGTTTCTTGGTATTATATATGAGAGGAGGTTCAGGGATTGTTCGGAATGACACATAATAGAGAAAGCCATAGCAGTGTTGATAAACGTGCTGTTGTTGAGAAATTCTTTGATATGATATATAAGCTTGCTTTGTCGCAGACCAAGGACAGAGATTCTGCAGACGATGTTGTTCAGGAAGTCTTTTTACGTTTCCTTAAATCGGATAAAGCTTTCGAAAGCGATGAGCATATCAAGGCTTGGCTGATTCGTGTTACAATTAATTGTAGTCACAATGTGTTTTCAAATTCCTGGGCACAGAAAACAACACCTCTTACCGAAGATATCGTTTTTGATACGGAAGAAAAGGGTGATGTTTATTATGCCGTGCTTGAACTTCCGCAAAAGTACAGAGCGGTGATACATCTTTTCTACTATGAAGATATGTCAATTGAGGAAATTGCAAAGGCTTTGGGGTCAAATGCCTCAACTGTGAAGTCACAGCTCAGCCGCGGACGGAAAATGCTGAGAGAAAAACTGGAAGGGGGATATGGTCTTGTTTAAAAAGTATTATAAAGAAGCCAATGATAGTATAAAACCAAACAGAGAGTTAATAGACAAGATTTTCGAAGCTGCAGAAAAGCCTGCAAAGAAAAAGTCTGTTGTGAAATTCTATAAATTCGGAATGGCAGCGGCGGCAGTTCTTGTGTTGGTGTTGTCTGTGAGTGTTTTGCCGAATATGTTCAAAAATGGTGAATCTAAGGGTTCTGAAGGCACGGTACCCATTGCTCACTCAGGGAATGAAAATCCGTCTTCAGACGGAAAAACAGCAGACCAGGCAGACGTTTCTGTTGAAATTGATGAAAAAATAAATCCTGAACAGGATGTGGAACCAAATGGTGAAGAACCGAAACAGCAAATTGAGACAATAAGCCCTGAAGAACCGGAGGATGGCACTTTGGACAGTTCACCGGATAATCCTGTTCTGGCAATTGAGACCGGAGAAGGTCAGGGGTTCTCCATTCCGGACGGAAGAATAATTGACGCACCGCCTGGGACAGCCGAAACGAAAGAATATTCCATTTCGGTGGATGAATTGGAGGAGGCTACTCAGCAGGAGCTTGAGGATATAAATGCGTTCTTTCAGGAGAAATATGGTGAAAAAGATGAAATGACAGGATTCCCGTTAGGTTTTTATACCGAAGGAAAGGCTGATGTTGATGGCGAAACACTCTACTTCGTGCGTATGCAATGGTTGGTGGATAACAACCATTGGTCGACGGTACAGACTTTTGTGATAAATCAGTCAATGACAGAACTTTATTATAGTGTAGTTATGGACGGAACCACGGTTTATTGGAGTACTTCCGAAAACCAACTATCTGAATAGCGTCTTGCCCCGAAGTTTCGACTTCGGGGTTCTTTTTTTGTCTTGACTTAATGTTTGGACGGATGTATAATGTTGGATGGAAATTTTGCGAAGGATGAGGAAAATGAAAAACTATAAATCACTTGGGATTTTATTACTTACGGCAATGATATGGGGATTTGCGTTTGTGGCACAGCGCAAAGGATCGGAATTTGTGGGAGCTTTTACCTTCAATGGTATTCGTTTTGCATTGGGTGCACTGTCATTAATTCCCGTTATACTGATTTTTGAAAAGAAGAAAGATAGTCCAACTGTTTATAAACGAAAATTCAAGAGAACCGCGCTTGTTGGTCTTGCGGCAGGTGTTATTCTTTTTACTGCGTCCTGGTTGCAACAACGTGGCGTTGAAATTACCGGCAGTGCGGGAAAGGCGGGCTTCATAACCGGGCTTTATACTGTTCTTGTCCCGATTTTCGGTATCTTCCTCAAAAAGAAAACAAACAGAAATATATGGGTCGGTGCTGTCCTTGCAGTTGTGGGGCTTTTTCTTTTGTGCATCAATGAAAAATGGCAGATAAGCGATGGCGATGCTGTTTTGTTAATAGGTTCGGTGTTCTGGACGGTTCATATCCTTGTTATTGACAGCTTTGGGAAAAGGATTTATTCTTTGCGTTTTGCGTGTATCCAATTTGCAACTTGTGCAATTCTTGGAATCATCTGTGCACTTGCCTTCGAAAGCATTTCCTGGGAGGCAATCAAAGCTGCAGGCTTGCCTATTCTGTATGGAGGACTTCTTTCGGTAGGTGTTGCTTATACCTGTCAGATAATAGGTCAGAAGAATGCTGACCCTACTTATGCCTCAATCATTCTCTCAACGGAATCAATGTTTGCGGCATTGGGCGGTGCCTTGATTATGGGGGAGATTTTGCCGACGAAAGGGTATATTGGCTGTATATTTATGTTTGCAGGAATAATAATTTCTCAGATTTCCCCGAAAAAAAGACAGATTTAATTTTTCCCACAAGGGACGTTCATCCCGATGATTGTCGGTGAAATAAGAAGGTATCTCAGGGACAATACATCAATCAGGGTAAGCCGTTCTTTGAGGGATATTGCATATAAGGCACTTGCGGCAAAAGAACGTCTTGTTAATAAGAATTCAAAAGAACCGACGGTGAAAGAAATAGCAAAAGAAATGGGCGTAACCGAAAGAGAGGTTTCAGTTGCATTTGATGCAATTATGGATCCCGTTTCGCTTTTTGAACCGGTTTATCATGATGGCGGAGATGCTGTATTTGTTATGGATCAGGTTAAGGATGAAAAAAATCTGGATGATTCATGGCTTGAAGAGATTTCTTTGAAGGAAGCAATGAAACGTCTTAATGAACGGGAACGCAATATCTTGAAGCTTCGCTTCTTTATGGGGCGAACTCAAATGGAAATTGCAAACGAGATAGGAATATCTCAGGCTCAGGTTTCACGATTGGAAAAAAATGCTCTTGGGCATATGCGAAAATATTTGTAAATATAGAATAGATTAGCAAAATAAAGTTTCGTATGAGAAAAAAAAGTGATTTTAACAGAGGTTTTCTGTCGAAATTACTTTTTTTGTGTTCTTTTTTTAAAAAAGTACTGGAATAATTAAAAAAAATATGATATAATAATAAGGTTAAAATGGAATTATTTATGTTAATTGAAGAATGATATGAAAATTTGCTTTAACATCAAGCGGAAACGGAGTCATTATGAAAACATATCGTGCCGGAATTGATGTGGGTTCAACCACAGTCAAATTAGTCATTATTGATGATGAAAACAGAATAGTTTATGGAGAATATCGCAGGCATTTTGCACATATTCAGGAAACATTGACAGAATTATTGCAAGAAGCAAAGATGACCTTGGGAGACTGTTTTTTGTGCCTTAATATAACGGGATCCGGGTCAATCAATCTTGGCAAAGCTATGGGGATTCCTTTTGTGCAGGAAGTTGCTGCTGTTGCTTCTGCCCTGCAGGCTGTTGCACCTCAGACCGATGTTGCGATTGAACTTGGCGGAGAAGATGCAAAAATAATTTATTTTGACGGCGGACTTGAGGAACGAATGAATGGTGTCTGTGCCGGTGGTACAGGTTCCTTTATTGACCAGATGGCGGCTCTTTTGCAGACTGATGCATCCGGACTCAATAAAGAAGCAGAAAATTACAACCAGATTTATCCCATCGCCGCTCGCTGCGGAGTTTTTGCCAAAACGGATATACAACCTCTTATTAATGAAGGTGCAAGCAAAGCTGATCTTGCTGCATCTATTTTTCAGGCTGTTGTAAACCAGACTATTTCAGGTCTTGCCTGCGGCAAACCCATCAGGGGCTGCGTTGCATTTCTGGGAGGTCCGCTTCATTTCTTGCCGGAGTTGAAAAAAGCATTCATAAGAACTCTGAAGCTTACTCCTGAGAATACGGTTGACCCTGAAAATTCGCATTTGTTTGCAGCCATGGGCTCGGCATTGGAAGCAGATTTTGAAAGGAAATTTGAAATTGACAGCCTTATTGACAGGTTGAAAACAGGTATAAAAATCAAGTTTGAAATAAATCGCCTTGAACCGTTGTTCGCAAATAAAGAAGAATATGATAGCTTCTGCAATCGGCACAACAAAGCGGTTGTGAAGAAGGAAAATCTTGCTGATTATTCAGGGGAATGTTTTCTTGGAATTGATGCGGGTTCAACCACCACAAAGCTTGCGTTGATTGGTAAGGATGGACAGTTGTTGTTTTCTTACTATGCAAACAACCAGGGAAATCCCATACAAACCGCTAAAAATGCAATTGCACTTCTTTGCGAGAGTATGCCTTCAACTGCAAAAATAGCTCGTTCCTGTTCGACAGGTTACGGTGAAGCACTTTTGAAAAGTGCATTCCATCTGGACGAGGGTGAGGTTGAGACCATTGCACACTGTACAGCGGCAACGTTTTTTGAAAAGAATGTTGACTGTGTTCTTGATATCGGCGGACAGGATATGAAGTGCATAAAGCTTCGTAACGGTGCAGTTGAAACAATTATGCTGAATGAGGCGTGTTCGTCGGGCTGCGGTTCGTTTATAGAAAATTTTGCAACATCTTTAGGTTATACTGCGGCTGAATTCGCACAGAAAGCAATTTTTGCTGAGAACCCTGTTGATTTGGGAACGAGATGTACTGTATTTATGAATTCAAATGTTAAGCAGGCACAAAAGGAAGGTGCTTCGGTTTCGGATATTTCTTCGGGTCTTGCTTATTCCGTAATAAAAAATGCACTTTTCAAGGTTATCAAGCTGGGAAGTGCCGATGAACTTGGGAAACATATTGTTGTTCAGGGGGGAACTTTCTATAATCATGCGGTTTTGCGTGCGTTTGAGAAGGTTGCAGGTGTTGAAGCAATTTGTCCTGATATTTCTGGAATTATGGGTGCTTTCGGTGCTGCTCTGATTGCCCGTGAACGCTATACAGGACAGGCATCGTCAATCCTTTCTCTTGAACGGATTATTAATTTGTCATATACTACAACCGCAGTCAGATGTGGAGGTTGTTCAAATAACTGTATGTTGACCGTCAATAAGTTTGCTGACGGACAACGCCATATAACAGGTAATCGTTGTGAAAAAGCTTTGGGCGGTGACGGAACAGAAAAAGCTCCGAACATGGTTGAATACAAGAAAAAGAGGATGTTTGATTATGAACCGCTTGAGAATGCCCCAAGAGGTGTTATTGGCATTCCCAGAGTTCTTAATATTTATGAAAATTATCCTTTCTGGGCAACATTTTTCAAACAACTGGGATTTTCAGTTGTTGTTTCACCGTTTTCGGATCGTAAGGTTTACGAATTGGGAATGGAGTCCATTCCTTCGGAATCTGAATGTTATCCTGCAAAACTTGCACACGGTCATGTGGAATGGTTGATTGCCAAAGGCATAAAGACGATTTTTCACCCTTGTGTTTTTTATGAAAGGTATGAAAATGATAATGCTCAGAACCACTTCAACTGCCCCATTGTCATTTCGTATCCGGAAAACCTGAAAAACAATGTTGAATCAGTTTCAAATGGTGATGTTGAGTATATCCGTCCCTTTATTGCGTTCACTGATAAAGAAACAATTGGTAAACGTTTGGTTGAACTTTGCCACAAAATATGGAATATTTCTTCAAATGAAGTGCTCAAGGCTGTTGAGTCTGCATGGAATGAGCAGTTGAAAGCCAAAGAAGATATAAAAGCCGAAGGACTGCGTGTTTTGAAATTAATGGAAGAAAAAGGCGGCAGAGGCATTGTTCTTGCGGGAAGACCTTATCATATTGACCCTGAAATCAACCACGGTATTCCTGAGATGATTGCTTCGTATAATCTAACGGTTTTCACTGAGGACAGCTTGCCTTTTGATTACTCTAAGCTGGTTTCTCTGAGAGTGAATGACCAGTGGGTTTATCATTCAAGGCTTTACAGTGCGGCACAGTTTGTTGGTGAACGTGATGATCTTGAGTTGATTCAGCTTAACTCGTTCGGATGCGGACTTGATGCTGTCACCACAGATCAGGTTTCGGAGATTCTTGAAAACTCCGGAAAGCTGTACACTGTTATAAAGATTGATGAAGTAAACAATCTGGGAGCGGCGAGAATTAGGGTCAGAAGTCTTATTGCTGCAATGAATATGCGTCGGAAGAACAATATAAAAGCTCAGCCAATGCCTATGAATTATCAGCGAACTGAGTTTACACAGAAAATGTATGACGAAGGTTATACCATTCTTGCTCCTCAGATGAGTCCTATTCATTTTGACATATTGGAGCCGGTGTTTAAAAAATACGGTTATAATGTTGTTGTTTTGGATAACGATAACAGAAGTGCCATTGATGTTGGGCTCAAGTACGTAAACAATGATGCCTGCTTCCCCTCGATAACCACAATCGGTCAGATTATGGAAGCTATTCTTTCCGGTAAATATGACACAAACAAGCTTGCGGTTATTATGTCTCAGACAGGTGGTTGCTGTCGTGCCAGCAACTATGTGGGCTTTATTCGCAGAGCCCTTGAAAAAGTCGGTCTTTCACACATTCCGGTTATTTCTCTTAACTTCAACGGTATGGAGAAAAACGAAGGTTTTAAAATCCCTGTAAATATGATGATTGATGCTGCAAAAGCCGTTGTATACGGTGATTTGTTTATGCGTTGCCTTTATCGTGTAAGACCATATGAGTTGATCAAAGGCTCTGCAAATGAATTACACAAAAAATGGAAGGATATTTGTGTTGATTCGCTTGTAAATCCAAATTCAAAGTATAAATACCGAAAGCTTTGTAAGGATATTGTAAAAGCCTTTGACGAATTCCCGATAAATGAAAGTATACGAAAGCCCCGAGTTGGTGTTGTTGGCGAAATTCTGGTCAAGTATATGCCGCTTGCAAATAACCATATTGTTGATTTGCTTGAAAAGGAAGGTGCTGAGGCGGTTGTTCCGGACTTGCTTGATTTTGCAAATTATTGTGTATACGGCAAGGTTTATGAAGCACAATTTCTTGGCGGAAAACGGAAAAATGCTTTTTATGCCAATACAATCGTAAAGATTATCCGAATGGTTCGCAAACCTGCATTGAATGCTTTGGAGGAAAGCAAGCGATTTGATATTCCAATGAAAATAGAGGAAGTTGGCGAACTTGCAAAGCCTTTCTTATCCCTTGGTAATCAATATGGGGAGGGATGGTTCCTGACTGGTGAAATGTGTGAACTTCTTTTGTCCGGCGTCCCCAATATTGTATGCATTCAACCATTTGCGTGTCTCCCGAATCACGTTGTGGGCAAGGGTGTTATAAAAGCTTTGAAGAAAGCGTATCCTTATGCAAACATTGCGGCTGTTGATTATGACCCGGGTGCCAGTGAAGTAAATCAGCTTAACAGGATCAAACTGATGCTGACTTCGGCGAAAAAAGCTATGGAAGACAAGAAGATAACGTCAGAAGCAGAAGAAAATCAAGTTAAAGAAGAAATAGTGAAATAAATCAAACAGATAATAATCCCCACAAAAAATTACAGAAATTGTGGGGATTATTGCTTGACAGCAACGGTTTTTGCTGGTATAATATAGCTGTTGAATTAATATACGCACCCGTGGCGGAATTGGCAGACGCGCCAGACTTAGGATCTGGTGTCCATGACGTGGGAGTTCAAGTCTCTTCGGGTGCACCACAGAAAAGACGGTAGATTTCTATAAAATCTACCGTCTTTTCAATTGGTTTGCTAATTAATTTACAAATTCTATGATTACGGTTACTTAACCGTTACATCAAAGATTGAAAGACCGCAGGGGGGAATCTTTCCGATGAAGCCTTTTGCTATTGCGTTGGGGTCTTCAACCTGCATAAGGTGTGCTTTTGCACCGTCACCCTTACCTGCTGTTGTAACTGCCGCAAGAAGTTTGCAGGGCATAAGTGGATATTTACTGATGTTGTCTACCTTGAGAACTTGCTTGTCACAATGGATTTGTGCACGAGTGTAATTGTTCAGAGGATTGAACGCATAAACCCTGTATATATTGTCAGAGATTTTCATAGGAATGATTTCTACATCGCTGTTGAAAATGGACTCCCTTGTGAAGCAGAGAAGCTTTTTGCAAGCCTTTTTGAATGCATCTGACATTTTAACAAAAGGCATTGGAGTTGTGAAGAAAGGAGGTTCATACCACTCAAGGGGATTACCGGGTATGTCGCAAACAACTTCTTCGTTTGCAAAAATTTCGCTGATTTCAGCCTTTTCGGCATTGGATAGGGAAAGATTCAAAGCAAACGCTGAAAGCTTGTAATTTGCGTATTTATCTTCGATTGCGAAACTGAAGTCAATGCCTGATTTATCAACATAATCTTTTGATGCAATGCAAATCACCGGTGCTTTTTTGTATGCAAGAACAGCCTGTTTTTCATCTTCGGGAAGAAGGTCAAAGTTGGGAACAAAGAGTGCACCTTCAAGGTTTGTTATATCCTCTATTCGAGCGATTGCACCCAAGGATGCAGTGCTTTGTTGGAGTCTGCATAACAGATTATGAACAGATGGGCGTCTTGTTTTTATGTATTCATCAATTGTTGGATTGATTGATCTGTCTGACCAAATTACAGTAGGTGCTGCAAGTTTTTTGGGAACGGTGGAGTATGCAACTTCTTTTCGTTCACGAATCCAGGACCATTCATCTTCTGTTATTCCGTCACCAAGTGTTACCATATATCCATCTACTGCATTTGTGAGCTTATTGTCTTTATATATAAATCCCGATGCAAGAGAATACATATCACGTTCAAGACGTGTGGGGGCGTGGTGGAGCATATCCCATTCTTCGGTACAGTCTTTAACACCAAGGAGGCAGTAAAGGTCACCATCGGGGGAGTATGCCTTCATCAGTTGCGGCATAAGCATAAGAGGTTTGAACAAGTCTCTTGTGCAGTCAACCATTTCAAGACCTTCGGGAACGGTTTCTGCAACAATGCTGTCAACACCTGCGGCATAGAGTCTCTTGTAGTCAATTCCGTAGCGATAAATTGCCTCAAACGGATCACTACACCATGCGTTGTTGATCATGATTTTCTTGCCTGCGGGATGAAGCTTTGCTGCAACCTTGCTCCAGAACTTTTCCCAACGCCAGCAGTAGAAGTCAATCCATTGGTGACGGAGCTTGCCCCAGAAATATTCCTGACGTGCATTGATGTCTTCTTGTTCGTCAAAGCCGAGACGCGACTTGAGATTTTCGGGAAGGTCAATTCCTGTGTGCTCGATGAATTGTTCCATCATATCTGTTGAAAAGTCACCGTTACAGATTGAGTGCTCCGGAGGACAGAAGAAGTCGGATACATGGAGACCGGCAAAGCCGTAATCTTCAATTGCAGCAAGTGCTTTTTCTGCAAAGAAATCTTCGTAGTATGTTCCGTCTTTGAATCTTTTCAGAACATTAAGGTTCATACGTCCGTTGACCCCATATGAAAGAAGCTCAAGATGGTCGCTTTCCCATTCCTTATGACGGCTGTCTTCGAGATAAACACCCATAACACCAAGATATGCTTCAACATCTGCATCTGCAAGGTTTTTACCTAAAGTACGGAGATCATAGTTTGTCCAGGGCTGTCTTTCACGAAATTCGTTTCTGGGTGAACCGTAATATGAACAGTTGTCAGGATGGAGTGTGAATTCCTTGTCCATTCCTTCGTGCTGATTTATGATATCGGAGTGGAAGAGGAACACAGACATAGTTTTTGGTGTGAAGCCTGTTGAGTTCAGATATTCGCTGACACCCTTATCTTCTTTATCGCGGTCAAAACCGATAAGTGGCATCCATACGTTATAACGATTTGTTTCCATAATTTAACCTCTTTTCTTAACTGAATTTAAGATACAATTTTATAACGTATATTATATCTTTTTAAGAGTTTTTTTTCAATGGTTAATTTGAATATTGTTAAATTCTTTGATGTTGAAAATATAAAAATATACCATTTTTATAAAATGTTTTGCGGATACACCATTGAATTATATTCCGGTATATGTTATAATTTCTTCAATAATTGAAAAATGAGGTTTTCGGGTGAGCAAGGAAATATATGAACTGAAGAAAAGTGAATATTTTAAAAATAACGAGGAAATTTTCATCCACCGTTCGGACAATATTGAATTTGACGGAGTTATGCATAAACATAACTTCATTGAGATTGTTTATGTCATTCAGGGGAATGCCATCCACACGGTGGGCGATATTTCGTATCCCGTAAAGCAAGGCAATGTTATTATGATTGATTACGGTGTTTCTCACTGTTTTTCTCATGATAAAGATGATGAACAGGAATTTTTGACCTATGACCTGTTGTTTACACCGGATTTCTTTAATATTTCTGTTCTGGAAAATAACGAATTCTTTGCATTGGCATCTTCGTATTTGTTTTCATCTGTTTTCAGCGAGTTCAAGGATTCCAAGGTTCCGCAGAATCTCGTTAAGTCTCATTCAAAGGAATTTCATCAGCTTTTTGAAAAGATTTACAATGAATACAAAAACCGTGAAACGGGATTTCAAAGTATTATCCGTGCTTATCTTATAGAAATAATAATAAAGATTTTCCGTGAGATTGACAAAAACAGACCGACATTTACAAAAAGTCATCAGGAATTGGTTGAAAAGGCGATTGAACATATGCGGAAAAATTATAACAAGCATATAAGCCTTGATGAGATTGCATCCGGAATATTTCTGAGCAAGAATTATTTCAGACAGATTTTCAAGAAAACAACGGGAATGTCAATTTCCTCATTTATGCAGGAGCTTCGTATAAATGAGGCTTGCAGACTTCTTGAAACAACAGATTTAAGTTCTGCGGATGTATCTTATAAATGTGGATTCAATGACGTGAAGTTTTTTTATTCAACATTCAAAAAGACAATGGGGATGACCCCTGCTGAATACAGAAAAAGTAAAACTAATTAAAGGGCTGTTTTTGCAGCCCTTTAATTGTAAATTATTCAATATAGAAAGTTTCAAGTCCAAGAATTTCAGCAACAGCAAGAAGTTCCTGTTCCATATGGGTGAGACCAACGATACAGTGGTGTGTCACGCCGCTTTCAAGAACCTTTTCAAGGTATTCCTTGATTGGAGTTTTGAACTTAACCATTGCGTGAAGCTCGTTGTAGGGAAGAGGTTCAAGATCAACACTTTCGGCAGGTGATACAATCATCTTATATCCGTTTGTTGTTTCAATAACGTGACCCACGGTAACATCACCGGGTTTCACAATAAGTTCATAGTTGAGACCGCCGCCCTCAAAGCCCCATTCTTCGGGAGTTCTTGTGAGAGTAATCAAATCATCGCTCTTTGCAAGTTCGGGAACACCAATTCCGTGTCCCATAACAAGACAGCTGTTAAGTTCTGTGTCGTATTCGCCCCATTCAGCCATCAGTGCGTGAGTGCCGGAAATTGACTTCATAAGCATCATTGTAACAAGACCGCCAAGGTCACCTTCACAGGAAACCGTCAAATCTGTGTTTTCCATAAGGAGAGATGCACCGATTCTTGCGGTTGTCAATGTCTGCTTCTGAACAAAGTGCTGGTCAAGGAAGCACATTGCATCTAAGCGGAATCTTTCGGCAAGTCTCTGCATTGCAATTGCGAGCTTGATTGCACGGGCAACGTCTGTATCTGTTACATCACGTCTCTTGAAACGGGCAAGAAGCTTATCCGCAACAACTTTTACTTCATCATCCGTAACCTTTTCCCATTCTGCAAGCAGGTGTCCGCTCTGAATATAAATTACGTTTACGTCAAATGTTGATTTCAGGAAGGTTTTGCTCAACTCAAGGTCATACATACCTCGGAATACGTTGCCGATAACACCGATGTTTGCTTCCTTGATATCTTTCACAGCCTGAGCTGCTTTGATATAAATTCCAAGCTTTTTATATGCTCTTTCGTCATCAATGCTGCCAACCACGATTTTGTAGTCTCTGCCCATTTTACGCATTGTTCCTGTGATTTGTGCAATGCCGATTGTGCTGCTGTTTCGGAGACTGTGTTCATAGCCGCTTCTTCTGTCAATTACTTCGTCGTTCTGAACCGAGAAGAAGATAACAGGAACATCTTTCACCTGATTAATAACGTGAAGTGTCATAAAGTCGGGCATATACGTGCCGTAAGCCACAACAAGAATATCAATGTTTTCTGCCTTGAAAAGCTTTCCTGCCGCATCTGCCGCATCAAGTGTGTCAACTGTATCGGGACAGATTACGTTGCTGAACTTCTTTTTGAAGTTTTCACGAACCCTCTGAAGGTCGCTTTCTACATTTTTTTGAAGTGTTTCGGGGTACATTCTCCAATATTCAAAGTATCCGCCTGTGAACAGACCGATTTTAACGTCTTCTCTTTTTCTTTTTTTTGACAAGATATCCCCAAAGACGTCATTATCTGCTTCTTCAAATGATTTAATAATTCTTTCTTCTGCCATTTTTATTTCCTTTCTGCAAGCTTTGCTGCATTTGCATTCAGTATCTTATATTTGTCATCATCACTGATGTGTGAGAAAAGCACACTTCCCAAGCAATACATATGGTCATACCAAGGAGCATCTGTGCCGTAGAGAACTTTGTCCGCACCAACGTTTTCAACCATTTTGTCAACAATTCCGCTGTGACGGTGAATATCACAAAGGTCAAGATATACATTGTCGTACTTCTTTACAATTTCAATTGATTTGTCAAGCTCGCCGGGAGCCGAGTGCCCCATAATAACCTTCAGATTGTGGTATTTTGACACAAGCCCTTCAACGTGACGGGGTGCATTGTGGGGGTCGTTGTTGCCCCAGGTGTGCATAAGAATAACAAGTCCGTGTTTGTCTGCAAATTCCAGAGCCTCACGGTAGTATTCACCGTCAAGAGGATATTTGTGATATGTAGGCAGGAACTTCAGCCCGATATAACCTTCAATATTCAGTACATCCTCGATATGTTCAAGATATCTTTCGTGATAATTGGGGTTGAAGGTATAATATCCCTTGATTCTGTCGGGGTATTTTTTCATTGCTTCGTTAAGCTCCGCACTCATAACCGTTGCATCGTGGAGAGCACTATGAGGAGAACAGTAAATCTGACCCACATTCTGTCTGTCCATCATTTCAATCATTTCGTCACAGTATGCCTTTGAAACATAGGTTCCGCTGATTCTGCCCATGTGCGTATGTGCATCAATAATGGGGAAGGAAGTTAGTTTTCCGTGTTTCATAAACTCTCTTGCCAAAGCTGATGTATTAAGCATTTCCATTATAATTTCACCTCCGCCATAAGTCTTTCGATGTTTCCGTGAGCAATCTTTTCCATTGATTCAAGGGGAAGTCCCGAACCAATAAGCGTTGCGATGGGACCGCCGTGGTTATCCATGGGAAAGTTTGAACCGAACACAAGTCTTTCGTCACCAAACTTGCTTACGAAATCCTGAAAACCGTTCATAACCTGATAGTCACTTGTGTCAATATATACATTCTTATATGCATTGATGAGGGGATAGAAGAATCTGTCAGAACCCCAAAGACCATAGTTTGTGATGATTACAGTCAGATGGGGGAATTCCTTCAGGGTATTGAAAACCATTTCCCAGCCATCCTGAGGAGAAAGGAATAGCGGGATGTTTCGTTCAATCATTGCATCGAATAAGTCACCCATTGTTATCCTGTCGGTGAAGTAGCGGTTTGCCACAGGGTATGCACGAAGGGCTTTTACACCGTTCTCCTTCATTTTTGGAATGAAAACTTCAGGAGCAAATTCGGTATCGGTGATTGACGGGAGAATTGCCCAGGTGGGGTGAAGTCTGTCACTTTTTGCAGCTTCCTTAACAGTCATTTCATTGCCGAAGGTAACATCGCTGAAATACATACTGCGGTGATAAATAAATGCTTCGTCAACACCGCAGAAGTCCATTTCCCTGAGCAGGTCTTCTGCAAATTCTG
The DNA here is from genome assembly GCA_045579055.1 of Clostridia bacterium. Classification (GTDB taxonomy): domain Bacteria; phylum Bacillota; class Clostridia; order Monoglobales; family Monoglobaceae; genus SIG440. The sequence continues at coordinate 9,729 of JAZNLK010000106.1, read as the reverse complement.
CTTGACGTACTTTTTCGTGTACGTAATAATTTTCATGATTGATAATTTCGCTGTTTACAACGCCCAGACCAACGCCTGCACTGCAGTCTATGAATTTCATATGATCTAGCCCCTTTCCAAGAATCTAATCGGATTTTCGTGAAGAATTGTATTGATATCTTTCTGGCTGATACCAAAGTCTTCCATCATTGGGATAATGTTTTGGAAGATATGGTCATAGCCCCAGCCACCGTATTTGTGAAGCATACTCTTGAGACAGATATCGTTCGTGATGAGAATCTGTTTTGCAAAACCTCTGTCAATAAGCTTTTTCATAAATTTAACACGTTCGGGGTCTGTTGCGAAGGAATGGAGCAGGAGGTTACGGTTTCTTCTGTCCACAAAGTATTCCTTGCCGAAATCGTCAAATTCCATATATGCACCACGGTCAAGGATTCCGAGAATATATTCTTCATCCAGCAGAACATCCGAATGGTCAACGCAAATCTTTTCGGGATTTGCACCTTTTGCGATTACGTAGTCAAGTGCGTTAAGACCTTCTCTGTTCCAGAGACAGGCGTGAATGTGCATACCGTATCCTGTTTCGTTCTGTGCTTCTGCGGCTGCCTGAAGAAATTTATATTCCGCCTCGGAGGTTTCCATTCCGGAGCCTATTTCGCCGATAACACCGGCTTTTATGTCCGTTCCGTCCATACCCCTTGTCAGGTCGTCAATAATAATCTGACGAAGCTCTGCAACGGTTTTTGCTTTTAGTTCATCGGAAACGGAGCCTTCAACATAGCATCCGCATCCTGCAACAATATGGACACCTGTTTTTTCGGAAAGCTCTTTATAGAACTGAGGGTTTCTGCCAAAATCAGCGGTTGTTACGTCGGCAACAAGATTACATCCAGCCTTTTTCAGCCTATTAAGTTCGTCAATAAGGCATTCTTGGTCATCAAGAACAGCATTATCAAGAACTGCATACGGATTTCTTGAAAGCTCGCCATAATTTTCAAGTGCAACTTTGTCATAGAAAACACCGTTGTCAAGGGGTGCAACAAGAGGTCTCAGGTCGCAAAGAAGATGTTCGTGTGCCAAAGAATACTTTACTTCACTGTTTTCAATCTGACCAAGTACTGTTTGTATCATAAATTTTCACCTACTTTTTAAAACTTATATTATGAATTTATCATATTTTTTTGTTTTCGGCAATTGTATATTCGAATAGAATTATATGATTAAATGCTGAAAAAATACAAATTAACCATTAATATTTAACCAGAATTTGTTCAATAACCGAACCGATAGCATCTGCCATACGCCAAAAACCCAAATCATTGGGATGGGTTCCGTCAACGGTGCAGGAGTCTCTGCCTTCGCCACCAAACATGGAATAACCGTCAATGAAGTAAACATTTTTGTCACCGTTGTTTACAGCGTTTATATAGGTTGAAAAAACAATGTTTCTGCGGTCTATGTGTTCCATGTTGTCAAGCTCAATGTCGGGTTTTGATATAAAAATAATCGGAACATCAGGCTTATGTTTTCTGATGATACTATATGCTCGAGGATGAGTTTCTGCAAGATGTTCAACACTTGGGGCGTTGTAATCGTAATCCATAACGAATATGCTGTAATCAAGCTGTGCCATATATTCCATAAAGTTTTCTTCGCCACAACCGCCGCTTGAAAAGCCAAGATTGATTATGTCTGTATCGAAACGTCTTGAAATAATTGCCTGATAACTGTTTCCGGGGCGTGATGCACATCCGCCCTGAGTTATTGATGAACCGTAGAAAAGGATTGGGGTTTCGTACCGATAATTGTCGCCTTCCGAAACAGTTGCGGTTTCCTCAACTCCGATGTAAAGCTCAGACAGATTATTATAGAGGGGGAAGTTGATTATTATGTCCCTCTCTTCACGGCTTCCGAAGTGCGTTATACCTTCATAGCCGTTTGTCATATCAATGGGAGGGGTGAAGGAGCGGTGATAAAGACTTTTTCCATCTTTGTTTATGTAAAGATCAAAGCCTGATGAACCGGTCAATGTCATATGCGGAAAATGGGTTACATCAGGCATAATTGCTCTTATTGCAACATATTCAGAGTTCGTGCGGAATCTGACACGTCCGCCGGCGGTGTTTCCGGCGAGTACCGAAACCTGATAGTTCACATTGTCTGCAAGTTCGAATGGTAATCTTTTGAAAGGTGCAGGACCTGTTGCATCGCAAAGTCCGTATATTTTGAAAGGTGCTTTTCGTGTATCATAAAATTTTACATCAGTTTCCTGAATTCGTTTTTCAACTTTCAGTTTTTTGTCAATTTCTCCAATATCTCGTGCCATAGGAAATACCTCCTTATATACTAGTTTTATTATATCAGTTGAGTTTTTTCTGTCAATGGTCGATTTGAATATTATTTTGAAAAAACATTGACAAATAACCTAATAAGTGCTAATATAACACTTGAACAACTGTTCAAATGTTTGAATAAGAAGGTGAAGCAGTGAATAGAGAATGTAATGATATGCCTTGCTGTGAGGAAAAAAATGTAAACGGTGAGGTGGTTGAGCACGTGCGTGCTGACATGCCGGAAATTGAAAAACTATATGACCTTGCGGAATTATATAAGGTTTTTGGTGACTGCACAAGAATAAGGATTTTGTATGCGCTGTTTGAGGCGGAAATGTGTGTTTGTGATATTGCGGAGCTGCTTAATATGACAACATCTGCCATATCCCACCAGTTGAGAACCTTGAGCCGTGCAAGGCTGGTGAAGTACAGACGTGAAGGAAAGTCTGTTTTCTACTCATTGGCTGATGACCATGTGAGAACAATAATATATCAGGGAATGGAACATATAGAGGAGTAGATTATGATTAAGAAATATAATATGGAAAATGTTGACTGTGCAAATTGTGCGGCAAAGATGGAAGAAGGAATCAAGAAACTTGACGGTGTCAATGATGCAAGAGTGAATTTTCTCACTCAGAAGCTTGTTCTTGATACAGACAGAGAAGATATTGATGTTTTGATGAGGGATATCCTCAAGGTGTGTCAAAAGATTGACGGGGATGTCGAAATTGACTTCTGAGGAGAAGTAATGATATGACAAAGAAGCAGAGAAAAGTTTTATATAAGGTTATAATCAGCGGACTTTTGTTGATTGTTTCGATTTTTTTTGAAAAATTCTTTTATGTACAACTTTCGGTTCTGATTGTCTCGTATCTGATAGTAGGCTTTGACGTTTTGAAAAAGTCTTTCCGAAACATACGCAAAGGTCAGATTTTTGATGAAAACTTCTTGATGATGATTGCAACTTTTGGTGCTTTTGCAATAGGAGAATATAATGAAGCTGTTTTTGTAATGCTTTTCTATCAGGTTGGTGAGCTTTTTGAAAATGTTGCAGTGGGGAAAAGCCGAAAATCCATATCGGATTTAATGAAAATATGTCCCGAATATGCAAATGTTGAGCGTGACGGTGAAATTATTATGGTTGAGCCCGAAGACCTTGCAATTGGAGACATAATTGTCGTGAAACCGGGTGAAAAAATACCTGTTGACGGTATTGTAATTGATGGAGAAAGCAATATAGATACAGCTAATCTCACAGGCGAATCTGTTCCGAAATTTGTGATGTCAGGTGATTCTGTAATCAGCGGATGCATAAACACGGAAGGTGTTCTGAGGGTTAAGGTTGAAAAGGAATTCAGTAATTCAACCGTAAGTAAAATTTTGGATTTGGTTGAAAACGCAAGCTCAAAAAAGTCGGTTTCGGAAAGCTTTATAACAAAGTTTGCAAAGTTTTATACACCAATAGTTGTTATTTCTGCAGTTTTGCTTGCGGTCATTCCGTCACTGGCTTTTGGAGGGTGGCAGGACTGGCTGAAACGTGCATTGGTTTTTCTTGTTGTTTCCTGTCCTTGTGCATTGGTTATTTCGGTTCCTTTGTCCTTTTTCTGCGGAATTGGATGTGCCTCACGAAACGGTGTTCTGATAAAAGGCTCCAACTACATAGAGACACTTTCAAAGTGCAATACGCTTGTTTTTGATAAAACAGGAACATTGACAAAAGGTGTTTTTGAAGTTACGGAAGTATTCTCCAATGAATATTCAAAAGAAGAGTTGCTTGAAATTGCGGCATACGGTGAACAATACAGCAATCATCCTGTGGCAAAATCCATTTGTCGGGCATATAATGGCGAATACAATCAGGAAGTAATCTCGGATGTAATAGAGATTTCCGGTAAGGGCGTAAAGTTTTTGCTTAACGGCAAGTCGGTTCTTGTGGGAAATGAGATTTTATTGAAAACATCTGAAATAGAAGTTCCAGAAAACGAACTTTCGGGAACAGTTGTTCACATTGCGGTTCACGGAGAATATGCAGGATATATTGTTGCGGAAGATTCCGTGAAGGATAAGGCAAAAAGTGCAATTTCCGAACTGCGTTTGTGTGGTGTACAAAAATTGATTATGCTCTCTGGAGATAAAAAGCCTGTTGCTGAAGGTGTGGGAAAACAGCTCGGATTGGATAGGGTTGAAAGTGAACTTTTACCATCGGATAAGGTTGCTGCTCTTGAAAGAATACTTGATGAAAAGACAAATTCAAAGACGTTAGCCTATGTTGGCGACGGTGTGAATGATGCACCTGTGCTAAGCCGTGCGGATATCGGAATTGCTATGGGCGCTATGGGTTCTGATGCGGCAATAGAGGCGGCTGATGTTGTCCTTATGGATGACAATATTGAAAAGGTTCCTTTTGTAATCCGTCTTTCAAAAAAGACTATGAGAATTGTAAAACAAAATGTTGTTTTCGCATTGGGAATAAAGTTTCTTGTAATGATTTTCAGTTTGCTTGGATATTCCAATATGTGGCTTGCGGTGTTCGCTGATGTTGGTGTTGCCTTTGTTGCAATTTTGAACGCAATGAGAATGCTTGGATATAAGAATAAATAAAGTATGAACCGACAACTTGAATGTCAAGTGTCGGTTCTTTTGAATTCCGACGGAGAAAGTCCGGTTTTATTCTTGAAAAAACGGCTGAAACTGTAAATTGAACCTGCGTTTAGTTCTTCGGTGATTTGTGAAACGGATAATCCTTTCTTGAGATACATTTTTGCCACATTTATCCTCAGATTGTCATAGTATTTCATAATTGAAACGCCGTAGTTGTTTTTGAACATTTTGGAAATATAAAACCTGTCATAATGAAACTGTTTTTCAAGTGTTTCAAGTGTTATGATGTTTTTATAGTTGGAATCAATATAGTTTTTTATTGAGGAGATATCATTTTTGTTTGTCGGTAGCTTTGTTTCGTATTCGCTTGCATCTGCATTGTCAGATATAATCATTTTCAAAAGTTCAAGCATTTTTATTTTGCAATCAATAATATGCCAGTTGCTTTTTTGCTGATAACATTCGATTATTGAAAAAAACAGATTGTCAAAGCTTTTTTTGTCTGATACTTTAATTATAGGTGACGGAAAGTCAGGGATATTGTCTTTTCGTAAAAAACATTTTTCGTTAGTCGGAACTTCTTCAATACTGCGATGAAAAGAGACGTATACTTCTTCACTCAGTTCGTCATATACAGTATCAAAATGTATGTGTGGTTGTGATACAAATTCGCATCCTATGAATTCAAGTTCATGCGGAATACCGGGGCGTAACAAAATCACGTTTCCGGGAGTGCAGGCGTAATTCTTACCGTCAATTTTCGCATTAACCTGCCCATCTTCAACGTATAAAAGTTCATAATCAAAAATAATACGTTCGCCGATTATCATTTGATGTTTAATCAATGAGGGCGTCGCAAGTCGGATATAGGGTGAAAATTCATTCTGTGTCATTTTAGTAAATCTCCAAGAAATGTTAAATTTATTGCAAGTATTGTTATTTATTTTAACAGATTTTTATGATAAAGTAAAGAAAAAGTTGATTGGAGGAGTAAAAAATGTTAAATAATTTGACAACAAAGAAGAATATAATAACCCGTTCGGTATCTGCTGAAAATTTCACCGGAGAGAAAGGTAAGGGGGGAATGGCAACAGAAGGTACGGGTGCGAAGTGTGCTAGTGATTTGGGGCAGGGCTGGAAGATTTCGCCGTCAATCAATATTCCCGCTCATTCCACATTCACTCTTTGTGATATTCATGCTATGGGTGCAATCAAACATATATGGATTGTTGATTGCAATAGTTCCCGTTCATCGGTTCTGAGAATGTACTGGGAGGGAAGTGAGATACCGTCCGTTGAAGCACCGCTGGCTGACTTTTTCTGTGACACAATTCACAGTGAACATCATCAGATTTCTTCCCTTGCTGTATGCGTTAATCCTCAGCACGCATTTAACTGTTATTGGGAGATGCCTTTCAGAAAAGAATGTAAGATTACACTTGAAAATATTACCGATGATTCAATTTTGATTTACTATCAGATTGATTATGAAGAAAAGGAAATACCGGAAGACGTTCTTTACTTCCACGCACAGTTCAGAAGAGTGAATCCTGTTCCTTATAAGGAAGTATATACAATCCTAGATAATGTCAAAGGCAGAGGTCATTATGTTGGCACATATCTCTTTTGGGGTAGTAACAATAACGGATGGTGGGGTGAAGGCGAAATCAAGTTTTATCTTGACGGCGACAAGGCTTTTCCAACAATCTGCGGCACAGGCACAGAGGACTATTTCTGCGGTGGTTATGGGTTCCATAATGATGAAAATAACGGCTATCTGGACTACACAACACCTTATGGTGGATTTTATGCCATTGAACCGGATTCCTGCGAAAGGTCGCAGTTCCGCTTTGGAATGTACCGCTGGCACATTTGTGATCCCATATATTTTGATGAGGATATAAAAGTAACAATTCAGGCACTTGGATGGAGGAGAGGTGGAAGATATCTGCCCCTTCAGGACGATATTTCGTCTGTTGCATTTTGGTATCAAGAAGGAATTTGTGACAGTTTTCCAACACTTCCAGATGCAGATTATCTTGAAATGATTTAATCGTTTTATCGACAAGAATTATACTATTGATTCAAAAAAATCGTTGGTGTAAAACCAAAGATTTTTTTGTGACAATATTAAGCAAAACTTTCTAAATAAAAATCAGCGGTGCTTTTAAGCTCTTGCTGATTTTTTTCTGAGCTGTCATAAACTCCGACAGTTCTGAAACCTGCGGATTTTGCAGTTTTTAGGGCATAGAGTGAATCTTCAAATACAAGGGTTTTATTCTTTGAAGTTCCAATAAAATCAAGTGCAGTTTCAAAAATTTTTGGATTATCTTTTGCGGCTCCGACCATGGTGCATGTGAATATTTCATCAAAAAAATGACGGAGGTTACATCTGTTCAGTGCACCTTCAATCAAATGCCTGTCTGTTGCGGTAGCAATGCAGATTTTTATGTTATTTTTTTTCAGGTTCTGCAACAACTCCGGAATCCCTTTTTTAGGTAGAATTTCCTCAATGTAGTAGTGCTCAATCATTTTATTAATCATTTCGATTAGTTCTTCAACAGGTTGTAAAAGATTGAAGCGTTCTTTTGTGTATGCGGCAGATTGAGCAAGACTGAGGTTTCTTACAGCGTTGCGGTAATCACTTGGCGGCTTAATGCCCAGTGCAAGGAGCGAATCATTGGCTATATTATCCCATAGATACATTGAGTCAAAAAGTGTTCCGTCAAAATCAAATATAGCCCCCTGAAGGTCAGGGATAAATTCTTTGTAATCCATTATATCTCTCCTTTAATCAAACTTTTCCTTGAATTGTATTGGTGATTCTCCCGTTATTTTCTTGAACTGACGACTGAAGTATGCAGGGTCGTTGAAACCGCATAGCTCGGCAATGTTTGCTATGCTTAGATTTTCATGCTCCAAGTATTGTTTTGCTTTTTCAATTTTTGTTTTCAGCCGATATTCGTTTGGTGAAATACCTGCATAGCTTTTGAAGAGCTTGCGGAAGTATATTTCGCTCACGTTACACATTGAGGCGATTTCTTTTATGCTAAGCTCCTGTTTTTCGTCTTCTTCAATATATCGTATGCCTTTTGAAATAATCTGAAATTTTCTCGGAAACTGCAACTTGTTTTTGCAATAATAACTCATATCAGAGAAAATTTCAAATGCAACCGATTTCAGTTTTGCAGGAGATTTAATCGCCATGGAATAGTATTTGTCAAGTCTCGAAAAGAGAACCTTATGATAATCTGTGTTGAAGGCCTTGAAAACCTGAATCTTGTCATCAATAATGAAAGGCTCACCGTTTTCATCAAAAAAAGATACGGTTATGGCAATGGAGTAGGCGTCTTTATCGTCAGTATCAAAGAATTCAACTATGTACTCGGAGTTTTCGGGAGTATACACAATATCTCCGTGACTTGCATAAATCACTTCACCATCTTTAGTGGTATATTTTGCTTCGTAGTTATGAAGAAAAAGGAATTTACTCACTTCCTTGGGCTTGCCAAGACAGGAAAAATCGTTTTTGATTTTCCAGCTTCTCTTAGAGATTATGGGCACAGATATCGAATAGTTATAAGAGTAAAGATTTGCCAGACTAATTATTTTTTTCATAAAACCGCACTCCTTTGTTAATTTGATTATATTTGTATTTATCTTAATTGTCAACCCAAAAATTGACGAAAGTACCGAAATGTCCAAATTATATATCAAAATATCTATTGTATAAATTTTTTGAAATGTTAAAATGAAAATGTACAGGTTTGATATAGAATCTGTAATGCGTTTGAAAATTAATTAAAAACATATAAACTTAAAATTGGAGGATGTAAAAATGACGGATTTTTTATTTGACGTGATTGCAACCGAACTTGAGGATGCAGTGGGTAGAGAAAATTGTTCCACAAGAACAATCGACAAGCTCACACACAGTGTTGACTTTTTCTGGCTTTCAAGAATGTGGGTGGACCGTGGTCTCAGAATGCCGGAGGGTGATTTCATTGTTGCACCTAAGGACGCAAAAGAGGTTTCTGCAGTTTTGAAGATTGCAAACTACTACAAAATCCCCGTTACAACATGGGGCGGCGGTGGTGGCTCCCAGGGTGGAGCTTTGCCGGTTTGCGGTGGTATCGTTCTTGACACAAAGAGAATGAATAAGATTTACGATGTAAACGAACAGGCTATGTACATAGAATGCGGAACAGGTGCAATTTATAAGCATATTGAATGGGCTGCAAATGAAAGAGGTTATGCAACAATGCATTATCCTTCATCTCTTACCTGTTCAACTGTTGGTGGCTTCCTTGCACACAGAGGTATCGGTGTTTCATCAACCAAGTACGGTAAGATTGATGATATGGTTCTCCAGATGGAAGTTGTCCTTCCCAATGGTGACATCATCGAAACATCTCCTGCTCCCAAGCATGCTTCAGGTCCTGACCTTAACCAGATTTTCATTGGTTCTGAGGGTACTCTCGGTGTTATGACAAAGGCTCAGATGAGAATTTACGATCAGCCTGAATCAAGACAGTTCAGAGGTTTCCTTTTCCACAATATGGACGATGCATTCAAAGCGGGTCGTGAGCTGCTCCAGAAGTTCAAACCCTCAGTAATGCGTCTTTATGATGAAGCTGAAACTGCATCACTTATCAAGAAGATTGTCGGTGTTGAAAAGAAGGGTGCGTTTATGAACATCGCAGTTGAGGGTGTTAAGGAAATAGCTGACCTTGAAATGAAGATTCTTCTTGAAACATTTGCAAAATATGGTGCAGAAGACCTTGGTTCAGAA
>JAZNLK010000105.1:0-9764 GCA_045579055.1 Clostridia bacterium | reverse complement strand
CAACTCCTTGGCTCACAGAACGACATGGCTACGATCCGACTTTGAATATGGAATTCGGTTTTACCAAATTCTTACAATATACTATTTTATCAGCCACTAACGCATATACTCCTCGATTCTGTCTGTACCTTTCTGCTTTTGCAGAGGAAGGAGGTTGTACTGTAAAAATGGAATCATTAAGGAGGTATCTAAGATTGGAAAATTCATATTCAGAATTTAAGGATTTTGTTAAACGTGTTATAGTTCCAGCCCAAAAGGAGATGAAAGAAATGGCTCATAACGGAAAAGCCGATTTCTACTTTGAATATGACAAACAATATGCTCCAGGCAAACGTAAAGCAGGTGAACCTGACAACTTGGTTTTTAAAATCATAAATACATATTCTTTAAGTAGCCAAATGCAAGGTGGCTTAGAACTGAAGAAACGCCAAGTAAACGACCTTCTCCGAGGTAGCTATATTTTAATGGATGAAAAGATGGCCACTGAAATAAGCAATTTGATAACAATAGAAAACCATTTGCCTGTACTTGAAAAAATATCACAACTTGTAGAATTCTTTGCAAAGCCTGATTGCAATGTTATTCACAAGGGGAAATATGTATATTCAACCATTAAGAATCTTGTAAAAGATATGTCGCAAACATCCATTCTATTCCTTGAAGAAGTTTAATTTTTTTTCCTTCTCCCCGGATTGTTTTTTTTGGCTATCCCATAAAGTTTAAGGTAACGATATAGAGTTGCCGAAGACATACCCAATGATGCACATATATCCGGTGTAGTCATTTCACTATCCCTGTAAAGGTTGCAAGCTGCCTCCATTATAACCTTTCTTTCTTCACTAATACCTTCTCTCCGTCCTAATTTCACTCCTCTCTCTCTGGCCGCCTGTAATCCTGCCTGCGTCCTCTCTACAATCAAATTACGTTCTAATTCAGCAAAAGCACCCGTAATTGACAAAAAGAATTTTCCTGTAGGAGTATCCGTATCAACTCCTTCAGACAAACTAATTATTCTTATATCTCTTCGTTTCAACTCTTCTATTAAGAACAAAATATGTTGCAATGAACGTGCCAAACGATCAAGTTTCCAAACTACGACTATATCTCCACTTCTAAGATACTCCATCATTCTTTCTAATTCTGGTCTATCCTTTACGGCACTTCTTTTTTCTTTGAAGATAATCTCACATCCAGCCTTTTCTAAGGCTGAAATTTGCAAATCAAAATTTTGATCCTTTGTACTAACTCGTGCGTATCCAATTTTCATATCCTAATTTCTTAAAATCGACTGCAAAGATAGCCCCAGCAATTTAATTGTTTCACAAATCGACCGTTTAATGAGAAGATTAAGATATGGGCTTTTATGAATTTGCAGCAGGGGTAATGGGCGTATATACATTGTACTTCGCCGGTATGATAGGATACGACCTTTATATGTCCGGCAAGACAAGTAATAATGAAGATAGAGGGGAGGATATTGACATTTCCGACTCCGTGGACAGCTATGTCCCTAAAGATGCGGAAATCCTCACCGGGTATAAGGCAGGTGGAGAACAGGAACAGGACAATCCTGTACCGGCTGAAGAAAACGAAGAAGAAAATCAAAAAGAAACAATAGAAGTAAACTATTGCGGGGGATTCTCTTCATTGGAACTCAAGAAAATTTTTGAAGAGGAAACAGGTGAGAATTTCTTCAGAGGCATAATACCGGCTACGGCGTAATCAACAATAATATTAACTAATTTAAAAGAAATGAGAACAGGAATCAGAAAGTTCGTAACGAACGCAGTCAAGGGGATGAAAAGTATAGCTCAAAGAGCATGTATGTTCCTCTTGACTATGATGATGTCCTTTGTTGCTTTCGCACAGAACGGAGCAGCAGGACAAGGTGCAATCGCACAGGTGACAACCGAAATCAAGGCTTATATCCCGATGGTGCAGAATCTTATCTATGCCATTGCAGGGGTAGTCGTACTTGGTGGTGCGATAAGTGTGTTTATCAAGATGAACAACGAGGAACAGGACGTAAAGAAGTCAATCATGCTGATTGTCGGTTCATGTATATTCCTCATTGCAGCAGCTCAAGCATTGCCGTTGTTCTTCGAATAACCCAATGGTAACAATTCAATAACCTGAGAAATGGAAGCGGAAGAATACCAGTCATATAACGTCTACAGAGGCTTGCAAAAACCACTTATCATGTTCGGTCTGAAAGGACAGAACATACTTTGGGGGGCAGGGACTTTCTTTGCTATCCTGGTATCTGTCGGAATATGCCTTTCTTTCTTCGGCTTCTTCATAGCACTGTTGGTAGGTGCGTCCGTTCTCGGATTCGGAATATATCGAATCAACAAGAATATAAAGAAAGGACTGCATAACCGAAAGGAATATAAAGGTACTTGGATCGTGACCAACTTAATCAAAACGACCTGATAGGTCTTATCAATTTTATAATCATTAAATTCAAAATTCAAATCAAATGAAAAAGTTTTATGTAATGGCTGCTTTCGCAGCAGCTTTCGTAGGAATGACATCATGTAACAATGATGACGATGTAGTAAACAACAGTACACCGAACCAATTACAGGTTACAGCGGTAGGCTTGGAAAATATTCAGTCACGTGCCGGTATCACCGCAACATCTTTCACAAATGGTGAAGCACTCGGTCTTTACATCTACCGTAACACTGCTTTCGGTACTGCCTACAATGATGCAAGCAGCAACATCGCTACAACCAACGTTTCATATAATGAAGCTGATGGTGATTGGAATGCAACTTCACAAGCAATTATCCTTTCATCAACTGTAGGTAAGGTTTACGCTTACTATCCTTATGCAGCTGGTAATGCATCACAAGACGGTTCTGCCATTCCTATGACTGTTGCTGATGCACAGGGTACCGGTCAGTCTGACGGTACAGTAGACCAGGATCAGACAGATTATATGTGGGCAGACCCTGTTGACAACATTTCAAATGCTTCAAACACCGTAGCTTTGAATATGAACCATGCTCTTGCAATGGTATCATTCAAATTCAAGCAGACAACTGATGCTACAGTACTTTATCCGGGTGAAGGTAAGGTTTCTTCAATCGTACTGAAGAACAAGCAAGGTAAGGAAGCAATCAAGACTGGTGAAGCAACCTTGCATATCGGTACTGGTGCAATCACTGGTGGTACTGCTTCTGTAAGTGGTATTTCTTTGACTCCGGATGCATCAGCAACTTTGATGGATGTAGAAGATGCAGCAAAGCTCCCTCGCTTGCTCCTTTATCCGGGTACAGTTGCTGAAGGTGATGCTGAAGTGACAGTTACAGTGGACGGCAATGCCTATACTCTTCCTATCCCTGCTGTTCAAGATGGATATGTAGCAGGTAAGAATTACGAATATACTTTCACTTTGAAGGGTACAGGTTTGGACGTGACTGAAGTTTCAATTAAGCCATGGATCAAGGTTGAACAGACTGGTGGTGACATCCAGACTCCGGACAACAACTAATTGTATTTTTTTAAGAGGAGGGGAGATGTACCGTTTCCCCTCTTCCCATAATCAGTGAAGCCCTATGAATAAGAGATTGTTTTGTATTCATATAATGTCTATAGCCTTTACCGCAATAACTTTTGCACAGTCCATCGGTGTAAGGACAAGCGGTACAATGTGGCTGACAGCAACGCCCAATGTGGAAATAAACTGTGTTGTAGGCAAAAGAGTTTCCCTACATCTTCCGGTGTTATACAACCCTTTCAAGTTCAATGACAATTCAAGATTCCAGCAACTGACGGTCATGCCTGGAGCAAGATACTGGTTGCTATCTCCACATACAAACTGGTTCATCTCTGCCTATGGTATTGCTTCAAGATTTCATGTAGGTGGATGGATGAATCATAAATATCGTTATGACGGCAGATGTTTCGGTGGCGGTATCGGAGGTGGTTACAGCTGGATTCTCGGCAAAAGGATAAATGTGGAAATGGAAGTGGGTGTAGGTGCTGGATATGCGGACTATGACAAATGCGGATGGAAAAGCAATTCACGGAACTACGGAAATGAACGTGGATTCAGAATTTTTCCCGCAAAGTTTGACGTTAGCTTCAATTATCTATTTTAAAAAACAAGGAGGGTATGGATTTTATGAGCAACATGAAGCGACTGTACAAGCTTCACAAAAGGATTGAGAAAGGTCGGACCGGAGGACGGGCACAACTGGCCAAGGAAATGAAGGTGAACCCTGTAACACTGTCAAAGAAGTTCTATGAACTGGAAGAACTGGGTGCAATCATCAAGTTTGACAAGATAATGAACAGCTATTATTATACGAACAATTTCAAATGGGAGCTTACCATCTCATTTGAAGAGGAAACGGAAGAATCATGAAAAAGATACATGCCTTACCGATATTGATGCCGGTCATCGCCTTTTCCATCCTGTCCGGATGTTCTACACAACGCAGACTGGAGGAAGCCTATATGGTGAGCGGACTGGTCAATGTACGACAACCTGCAAACGCCGAAAAAAAGACGGAAGAAAACAAGGTGGAAACGGGAAAACATATAACATTCAAGGATAAGGACGGACAGGAGAAGACCGTAATGACATCAGTGCGTGACAGCACGAACGGGGAATACATGCTTACCTCGCAGCTTGACGAGGTGACTGTAACGGCAAAGTCCAAGACCGTGCCGGAGAGGAACGGGAACATTACCATCGCCTTCATGGTTAGTGTTCCGGAAACATATACTAAAAAGGACTGGAGGGTGACAATACATCCTACTCTTGACAATGAAGGAGAGAAACATGAACTGAAATCCGTCGTGGTGGCCGGTGAACAATTCCGGAATATGGACGGAAGAAGGAAATGGTATGAAGAAAGGAAACTGAACAGAAGAATCAATAAAAACAAGAAGAGGGTGGAAAGAAGAAAGGATTTCTACCCATATTTCTACAGGAATGACAGTACCACGGATGTATTGGTAAGGGAACTTGACCTATGGACGGAAGGAAACGAACGGTACAACCGATCATGGGTTCTTGATACCATCGTAAAGAACCGGAAAAATCTGGAATATTACTACAAACAGGATTTCCGAACGGAAGAGATGAGACGGAAACTGAAACTGTACTTCACTGCGAAAGTGGAAGACTTGGGAATGGCAACCTACCACCTTCGTAACGGTGATACACTGAACTATTTCATTTCATCCATGACACAGTTCCTTGACAGGAAACCGAGATATATCCGTGAAACGGTGGAAAGAAAAGTAACTGAAACAACAAGTGCATATATCCACTTCCCGGCAGGAAGTACAGTTGTGGATGATACACTGCACAACAACAGGGAAGAGATAGAGAAAGTCTACCGGAAAATGAAGGAAATCAACGAGGGTAACGAATTTATCGTGGACTCCATCGTACTCATACCGGCATGCTCACCGGAAGGATCGTTCCAGGCGAACAAAATACTGGCCGAAAAACGTGCCGTATCACTCAAGAAATATCTTGAACCGGCACTACAGAGCAATGCCGAAACCGTTGATTTGGTGAAGGTACAGTATAAGGCTGAAAATTGGGACAAATTGATGCAGATGCTGTCTGAAAGCGATATCGAGCAGAAGGAAGACATATTGGCCTTGATTAAAAAAACACAGGATCCTGATGAACGGGAACGGAAAATATCCGTGGCTTTCCCTGCCGTTTACAAGAAACTGAAAATGGAATATTATCCGAAGCTCAGAACGGTGGACTTTGTATTCCATCTCTCACGCAGAGGTATGGTGGAAGACGTGATGTACACCGATGTAATTGATACGGAATATGCCGAAGCGATAAAGTTGATGGATGAAAGGAAATATAAGGAAGCAATGCCGAAACTCCTTGAGTACCGGGATATGAATACCGCCATATGTTATATGTCCTTGGGATATAACGGAACGGCTGTGAACATACTTCTTGAGCAACCGGAAACGGCGGACAGGGAATACCTGCTTGCTATCCTTTACGCAAGGCTCAATATGGACGAGTTGGCGGTACAGCTTTTCCTGAAAAGCTGCAAGATGGACGAAAGCAAGATTGAACGGGGGGAACTTGACCCGGAAATAGCGGAACTGATAAAGGAGAACAATCTCTATAACCAACTGTATAACTAATAATATTACGATATGGAAAAGAAGAATTTTATGATGTATGTTGCCGCAATGGCAGCTTCATTGATGGCAGTATCCTGTACAAACGAGGACACTGAAATGCTGGAAGTCAACAATGCACATGTGAAGGACCTTACCATCGGTACGACAATCGGATGGGTCAACGGTTCAAGGAGCATCCAGAAAGGAACCTATCTTCCCGACGGTTCAACCATCGGAGTTACCGTTACCGATGCCGACGGCAACAGTTATGACGGTTTCGATTACAAGAATGTGAAGTTTACCGCAACAGGGGAAGAGGAATCACAGGAATGGAACGGTGGAAAGATACTCCTTTCATCCACAGAAGGTAAAGCAGCCGCATATTATCCGTATTCAACGGGTGTAACAGACATTTCAGCCATTCCGGTTGAAACTGACACTCAGACGGACTATATGTACAGCGGATGGGTGGAAGGTCTTTCCAATGCAGAAGCAACCGTGAACTTCAGCATGAAACATGCACTTTCTGCCGTAAGTGTGACTACCGTTATGGGAACATATACCGGTACAGGGAAAGTAACCGCCATCAGCATAGCTTCGGACGGCTTCGGTACCGAGGCAACCATGAATGTAGGAACGGGAGCTTTGGCGGGTGTGAAGAATGCCGGTTCTTCCGTATCATGGAGCGGAAATTATACGATGACAGGCGAGGGCAACATCACGGAACTGATGGTCGTTCCGAACGGTCTGAAAGAGAAGGGTGTTGCCTTTACGCTTACCGTTGACGGTAAGGAATACACCGCATCGGGTACTATGAGCGAAGAGTTCAAGCAAGGCTATATATATAACTTCACACTGACCATGAACGCTACGGAAATGTCCGTATCTACCGTTTCGGTAAACGAATGGGAAATTACAGACAAGGGTAATGTGGTCGTTTCACCTGTAAAATAATAGGATGATGAGAGGTTTCAAGTATTTGACTGTCGTTGCAATAGCCTCCATGTTCGCATCATGCGAACCGTTTGAGGAAGACAGCTGGACAAATAACAGCATCATCAACACGCAATGGACGGCGGCTGAACCGGAAACAGGACGCATCCCGGTTGGATTGCAGGACTGTTGGCTATATATGTTTCCGCAGGAAGGTAACATACCTTTCTACTGTTACAAGATAGACGAAGAGAAGGAGGAAATGGACATTCCCGAAGGGAAATATGATGCACTGGTCCTTCATGACCTGAAGTATCTGAAAGGAATCGGTCAGAGATTCGAGACTGCTAAGATTGAAATCCCCACAAGCTACAATGAAAGGGGGGAAAGGGAAATAAAGGACAATCCGCAGGAGATGATTTATACTGCAAGGGTACAGAACATCAGCATTGACGGGGACGAAAGACAGGAACAGTACATTCCCATGGAGCGGGTACTGAAGAAGATTAACTTCATTGCCAATATCCGGGACAGCGGGGAACTGGTGGAGAAATGTATCATCGACATCTCCGGACTGGCGGTTGAAATGAATCTCCATAACTTTTCCATCACTCCTGGAGAAGAAGCGGTACTCGCTTTCCCTATCCGGAAACAGGGCAGGGCAACGGCTTGTGAAGGCGGTTATCAGACCGTCTATGCCGGTTATGCCAATTTCCTCGGTGTGACAGGTACGAATATCCTGTACTTCACATTCACGGATTCACAGGGTGTTGAAAGGAAACTGGATCTTGACATTTCGGCACGGCTCCATTATTGGAATACGGAAGAAGTTACCGTATATATTTTCGTGGATGCTGTAGCCGGTACCATCAGACTGGACAAGTGGAGCAATGATTCTTCAGATGTAACTATAGACAATTAAAAGGACGGTTTATGAAAAGGAACATATTATATTGGATATTCGGACTGGCTGTCCTCACATCCTGCAACAAGGGCGGTGAGAATGACTATCCTGTCGATCCGGTTCCGGGACTCGGCAAGAATGAAAGGGTGGAAACTGAAATGGAACTTCTTGTCAGCGTTGACAATGTGTTCAACCATGGATTCAACGATAATGACTGCATCGGATTGTTCATCAAGAATTGTAGTGAAGAAAATGATACGCTCAATTCCAACATCAAGGCATATTATGCAAGAGGAGAATGGAAGATGTCAACTGGTGTGATGGCAGGTAAGGAGAATATGGAGGCATATGCCTACTTCCCCTACAGTTCAATAGCGGATATAAGGAAAGTTCCGGTGGAAGGAAATACGGATGTAAGCTATCTGTATGGAAAGTCAAAATATTTCTTCAACGCCTCCTATAACCGCATCGATGTGTTCATGAAGCCGGCACTCAGTCTGTTGAGATTCAACATCCGCAAACAGAACATGCCGGATGAAAGGGTACTCGAAAGCATTTCCATCAAGGGAAAGGAAAAGGATCTTCCTGTAGCCGGGGTGATTGACCTCATTACGGGTAAAATTGCGAATACCAGTTTCGGTGAATACGGAAAGGACAATATCGGTATCGTTCTTGATAATGAATATGACGATGACAGCTATACAAGTATGGTTGTCATGCCGATGCTCATAACGACCAAGGGAGGAAAGAATGAAGCTACACCGGTCAGCATCATTCTTTCCATCAGCGGACGGCAGTATTCATTGGTTCTTCCGGAAGAAGCCAATTACTGGGAACAGGGAAAGATAAGTGACATCAACATCATCTTCAATGGAGAAGAAATCCATGTAGAAAGCATTTCAATAAAGGAATGGACACTGGAGGAAATTCCGTTGGTAATACAGTAAAATAATGGAATTCGAATTAAATGAACAGGAAAAGGAAATAATCAAAACCATTGTTGAATATGGTGATAAAGTAAAATACTTTGCAGAAATATTCAATGAAAGTGGTATTCTCGAAAAGAAAGGTATAGCTATAGTAAATAACACAGAAAATGGTTTCAAATATATATTCCTAAGAAATGATTTATATGATGATGAAGAGGAAGGAATTAAATTTGTATCAGACTTGCATAATCTGATTATAAAACTGGTTGATGAAAACTATATCCGACTGACAAGAACCGAAGACAATTTCTTAGTTATTGGGAGAAAAAAATCAAAATGGAAAGCACCGGGAATCATTTCTATTGATAATGATGATGAAGGTCTTGAAACAATTAACATGGCTGGTCGAAATTTATTTTGGTTGGATAGATACAATAAAATTTCTCATTCACCAGAATCTTTACCGAAAAACTTGATACCCATTATTGAGGAAATGAATTCATATATTACAGTAAACATGAAACTGAAGAAATTTATAAAAAATAAATTCAAAACAGAAACAGAAATAAATTACAAGAATGAGCAGAAACTGCAATGGATAGGTATCATCATTGCAATTACTTCTTCTATATTAGGAATTGTATTTTAACAGGAAACAAATTCTTTTTTCATAAAATAAATAAATCAATAAATGTCCATTTTCCTGTTGTGAAACACGGGACAGAGGAAGTGAGTAGAAAATTACATATAAGACATTAGTAAAACATTGAAATCCTGTGTTGTGAAACACGGGGTTTCTTATTTATATACATTTAAAAATATATAATTATATAAATACATCCATTTATAATTTTATAATTATTTTCTAAAAGTTA
>JAZNLK010000104.1:0-6540 GCA_045579055.1 Clostridia bacterium | reverse complement strand
CTATCTAAAAGTACATACTGAAATATGAATTGAACCGCCGTATGCCGAACGGCACGTACGGTGGTGTGAGAGGGGCGAAACTCATTAAGAGTTAGCCTCTACTCGATTGTATGAAAAAACGCAATGGTTTGTGTCGATTAGTTATGTCAAGAAAAACAAGTTAACCATTTGTGAAATACTGTTTTCAGAGAGGAGAAGAAACCCGAATCGGAAGAGGATGGAAAAAAGGTCTTTAAATTAATATCTTCGGCGGCAACCAATTCGAATTCTGTTAGCTGCGTCTCACCTGTTTTAACAGATACAAATCCGAGTACATCCCCTTTGGTGATTGGTGCCTGCAAATCCTCGAAGGGTACAGGGGTTATTCTTAGATTGTCAAATTCCTCAGGTGTCAGAGGAAGAACTATATCTTCAGCGGTTGAAAGTGATATGTAGTCGGAAACGCCGTTTTTTACGCTTACTGTTGTGAGAACTTCCCCCGCAGATTTGATTTTGTATGGGGAATATTCCGAAAAAACACGGTCATAAAGAGCTTTATGGTCGTTCCAGTCATCGGGTGCGTTAAGTGTGACGCAAATAAGAGTCAGCCCGTCTCGTTCTACTGCGGTAACAAGACATCTGCCGGTTGCTTTTGTAAAGCCGGTTTTCACTCCGATGCATCCGTCATACATATTGAGGAATTTGTTGTGATTTACCAATTGCCTGTCATAGTCGTGATCTTTCCAGGGTATGCTTTTTTTGTATGTGGATACAATTTCACGGAACTTTTGGTTTTTCATTGCATATGCGGTTATTTTTGCAAGGTCAAGAGCGGTTGTATAATGGTTTTCATCGGACAATCCGTGAGGATTGGTGAAGTTGGAATTGGTTGCGCCGGCTTTTTTTGCAGTTTCGTTCATAAGCTTTGAAAAATCCTCAACTGAGCCTGAAATATGTTCTGCCACAGCTGTGGCAGCATCGTTGCCGGATGCCAGCATAAGTCCGTACAATACATCTTCCAATGAGAGCTTTTCGCCGAGAACAAGATACATTGAAGAGCCCTCCACTCCGTACGCCGTGGGGGAAACAGTAACCGTGGAGGAAATGTCACATGTCTCCAATGCGGTTATTGCGGTCAGTATCTTTGTTGTGCTCGCCATCCCCATTTTTCGGGTTTCGTTGTGAGCATACAGAATACGTCCCGAATGGGCATCAATGACAACGGCACTACCGGCTGAAATTGCATTGATGGGTAATGTGAGAATATTCATAAATAACATTAAGGAAAAAATGAAAGCAAAAAGTCTTTTCAAAAATTAACACCTCTTTTAATTTGTATTAAAAGAGGTGTAAGTTTATTCTTTTATATAGTTTTTTATTTCGTCCATCATATTTTTTGTTATGATATAACCGTCCTGATGCATCGCCTGAAGCTTTTCAGGATTCTTTTCCGTCCGTTTGAAGCCTTTTGTATTTGTTGGTGTGATTACAATGATTTCTTTTTTGTCAGCCATTTCAAAAAGCTCGTCTCTGGATTGATTATATTTTACTGAACGGTCTTTAAGGGCCTGAGGGAGCTTTGGAAATTTGCGGTAAAATATTTTTGCCGCAGTTGCAGCTTCGGCACTTTCTTTTTTATATGAAGGTTCTCTTGTGAGAACAACAATAAGCTTGTCGCAACCGTCATCGAGTGCTTTCCTGAAAGGAATAGGGTCGCAAATGCCGCCGTCCATATAGGTTTTTCCGTCTATTTTTTCCGGTTTGAACATAAAAGGTAGGGCACAACCTGCCCAAAGAATCTGTATATGCTTGTCGTGGTCATATTTCGGAAGTACGAAGTATTCGGCTTCGCAGGTTTCCATATTTGTAAGAGTGGCTATTGCCGTTCCGGGGAAATTGTCAAATGCATCAAAATCATAGGGAACAAGTTCTTCGGGAATTTGACGAAAAGCAAAATCCCGATTATAGTAACTGCGGTTCTTGCGATTGAACAGATGTCGGTAGCCCATATATCTTTTGTCGTGCATATATTTTGTTGCAAGTTCAAGATTTCTGCCGATTTGTCCGGAAACATAGCTGGTACCATAGGCGATTCCGGCAGAAGTTCCTATAACATAATCTGCATATATTTTTTCTTCAAGCAATGCATCCATAACTCCGCAGGAAAACAAACTTCGGCTTGCACCGCCTTCGAAAACGATTCCTAATTTCAAGCTAACACCTCATTTACTGATTGATTAAACAGGAAGAGCATAGAACAGGAAGACAAAATAGTGAAAAATGCTTCCTGCAAGGACAAATAAGTGCCAGATGGAGTGCATATATCTTGGCTTTTTCATTGCGAAGAATGCGATTCCGCCTGTATAGCAAACTCCGCCGAGTATCATAAATACAATACCCGGTGTGGGGAGAGCTTTAAGTGTGGGGAATCCAAGAAAAACAATTGACCAACCCATAAGCAGATAAAGAACCATGGACAAGGGCTGGAACTTTTTCATATTGATAGCAGTCAGAGTAACACCCAAAACCGTGCATCCGGCATTTATCCCAAACAAAACCCAACCCATTGTACTCCGCATAAGAGAAAGTGAAATGGGAATATAGGAACTGAGAATGAGAATATATATGGAACAATGATCGAGAATCTGAAAAACATATTTTGCCTTTGGATTCGTCAATGAATGGTATAATGTGGATGCAAGATAAAGAATAATCAGTCCGGCTCCGTAAAGTGAGGCGGAAACAACGCTGAGGCAATCTCCGTGTA
Organism: Clostridia bacterium; assembly: GCA_045579055.1. Lineage (GTDB taxonomy): Bacteria > Bacillota > Clostridia > Monoglobales > Monoglobaceae > SIG440. The sequence goes on along the minus strand of JAZNLK010000104.1, from coordinate 3,794 downwards.
TATACGCATAAACAATTGCCACAACAGTTCCTGCAATGGCAAGGAGTGCTCCGATTCCGTGAGAAATGGCATTGGCAATTTCTTCGCCCATACTTTGGTTGTTGAATTCTCTGTCTGTTTTTGTGTTATTCATTTTCTTCAACTCCAAGCGTAAAAAGATTAAAATACATTTTACACCCAAAAAAAATATTTGTCAACCGGAATATATTCGAAAAATGTTTGCATTATTGCCGATAATGGTATATAATAATGTATAATATTCGGACAGAGAGGTTTTGAGATGAAGCGTTTAAAGGAATTATGGGATTTGTATGTAGCTTTTTTTAAGATAGGAATACTCACATTCGGCGGAGGATATGCAATGCTGCCGATGATAGAACGTGAGGTTGTGGATAAACACAAATGGGCAACGTTAGATGAAGTTATGGACTATTTTGCCATAAGCCAGTGTACACCAGGAGTTATAGCTGTAAACACAGCGACTTTTATAGGTTATAAAAATATGGGGATAATCGGAGGTTTTGTTGCAACATTCGGTGTGATAACACCTTCGATTATAATAATTTCTCTTGTTGCAACAGTTCTCAATCAGTTCTATGAATACAAATATGTCAGAGCGGCATTCCAAGGAATCGGAGTTGCTGTTTGTGCAATCCTTGTTCAGGCTGTATTGAAAATCGGAAAATCAGGGGTTGTGGATTGGTTTTCGGCATTACTTGCCATTGCTGCCTTTCTGGTTTCGATGTTTTTGAAAGTATCACCGCTTTTCGTAATTATTCCTGCAGGTGTGCTGGGAGTTATTTATATGACGTTGAAAGAACGAAGAAATGAAAGAAACGGAGGTGCCGAGTAATGGTTTATCTCACGATGTTTCTGGAATTTTTTAAGGTAGGTTTGTTTTCGGTGGGCGGAGGACTTGCCACTTTGCCGTTTTTGTTTGAGCTTACTGAAAAATACGATTGGTTTACAGCGGAAGAACTGACAAATATGATTGCTGTATCGGAGTCGTCGCCGGGTCCCATCGGTGTGAATATGGCAACTTATGTCGGAAATACGATAAACGGAGTTGTGGGCGGAATACTGACAACAATTGCACTGGTTTTACCTAGTATTATAGTTATTCTGATTGTTGCGAGCATTCTCCAGCGCTTTAAAGAAAACAAAACGGTCAAACATCTTTTTTACGGTTTGCGTGCGGCTGTTGCGGGGTTGTTGTTATGCTCGGTGTTGTCAGTTTTTGCACAGAACTTTGTAGTAAGCGGTGTAGGAAGTGTTTTTGAAATGATTGATTACAAAAAGTTCCTGCTTTTTGTTACACTGGTCTTTATGGTGTTCAAGTTCAAAAAACATCCGATTGTTTATATAATGATAGGTGCAGTTTCGGGAATTTTGCTTAATTTTGGCGGTTGACAGTGAAAAAGATGAAAAAATTCCTTTTTTTCACCGAAATAATTTAAAAAAATAATTGTAAAATGAAGTATCTTATGATATAATTATAATAAGTTTAATCATTATCGGTCTGTGCAACCATTGCCGGACGGAAAGGAATGGTGGATTTTTATGGCAGTAGAAGAAAAAAGAATGAATACCAACATCGATTCCGATGGGAATGTTTGTATATCAGACGATGTAATTGCTACAATTGCTTCAATTGCAACAAAAACTGTTGAAGGCGTTTTTGAAATGTCAGGAACAATAACCGGAGGACTTGTTGAACTTTTCGGAAAGAAGAATCCTTCAAAGGGTGCAAAAGTCACAGTAACCGACAATACAGTGAAAATTGATATGTATGTTGTTGTCAGCTACGGCTTGAAGATTCCTGAAATCGCTGAAGAAATTCAGGATGTTGTAAAAAGCGAAGTTGAAGCTATGACAGGACTCAAGGTTGTTGAAGTGAATGTAAATATCGAAGGCATCAGAATTTCCAACAAAATAAAGAACGAAGACGATGCTGCTGAGGTTGATAATTCGTTTGATGAAGATATCGACGAAGAATAGACCAAAAACATAAAAAGTACAAAAGATATAAAGTAGAGGTATATTATGAACAGAACAAAAGCCAGAGAATACGCATTCGTTTTGCTTTTTGAATATAAATTCCAGCCGGATGAGATAAGTTCAATTCTGAATGATTTTGTTGCGGAATTTAACCCGGGTGCACAACAGGAATATATTGAAAGGGTGGTTAAAGGTACTGTTGAACATATTGATGAGATTGATGAAATCATCGGCGGTGTTTCAAATGATTGGAAGGTGGAACGTATTTCCTGCGTGAGTCTTGCTGTTCTCAGACTTGCAGTTTATGAAATAAAGTTTTGTGAAGATATCCCTTCTGTTGTGTCTGTTAATGAGGCGGTGGGTCTCGCCAAAAAATATGAAGGCGAAGAAGCTGCTCCTTTTGTAAACGGAATTTTAGGAAAAATCAGCGAAATGTAGGGACTTTGATGAACGGAAAAGTGGTTTTGGGAATTGATACCAGTTGCTACACAACTTCTGTTGCGGTTAAATGCAACGAAAAAATGATTCACATAAAAAGAATGCTTGATGTAAAAGAGGGCGAATGCGGACTGAGACAGTCTGATGCCCTTTTTCAGCATATAAAAAATCTTCCCGAGCTTTTTGATGAACTAAAAAAACAAATCATATTAAATGATTATAATGATATAACGGTTGCTGTCAGTGCAAAACCAAGGTCGGTGGAAGGCTCTTATATGCCGGTGTTTCTTGCAGGACAGTCTTTTGGACGGACTGTCGCAGATGTTCTCAATGCACGGTATATTGAAGCCTCGCATCAGGATGGGCACATAATGGCAGCAATTTATTCTTGTAAGAATTACAGTATATGCGATGAGCCATTTCTTACATATCATCTCTCCGGAGGAACAACCGAGCTGTTGCTGACTAAAAAATCAGGGAAGGGCTTTAATTGTGAGATTGTGGGCGGCACGAAGGATATTCCGGCAGGACAGTTTATTGATCGGATTGGTGTGAAACTTGGAATGCAATTCCCTTGCGGAAAATACCTTGACTATTCCGCTGTGAATTATCAGGGTGAAAAACCAAAGGTGAAGAACTGTGTGAGTGATGGTTTTATTAATTTTTCAGGTGAGGAAACCCGATACAGCCGAATGATTGGTGAGAAGGCAGAACCGGGAAGAATTGCCTATTGTGTGATGAAATGCATTGCCCAATCGGTGCGTCGGTCAATTGAGGATGCCAAAAAGAAATACGGTGTGAAGAACGTCTTAATGGTTGGCGGCGTTTCGTCTTCAAAAATGCTTCGTAATGAGTTTTCAGACATGCCCGGTGTTTTTTTTGCTGAGTCTGAGTTCAGCACTGACAATGCAGTGGGAATATGCGAGATAGGGTCAAGGTGGGCAGAAGAATGTATGAGCGAATGACTTTGACGGTCGGACAGTTGAATTTATTTATAAAAGATATTTTCAATCAGATTCCGGCACTTAATGATGTAAGAATTAAAGGAGAAATATCAAATTTCAAGCACCACACTTCCGGACATATGTATATGTCTCTGAAGGATGAAACAGGGGTTTTGCGTGCAGTTATGTTCAGAAATTCTGCTATGACTCTGGATTTTAAGCCTGAAAACGGTATGCAGGTTATTGCCACGGGTAGAGTGGGTGTGTATGAACGTGACGGACAATATCAGCTGTATATAAACTCGATGACACAAGAGGGCAAGGGGAATCTTTTTGAACAATTTGAAAAATTGAAAAAGAAACTTGAACTTGAGGGGCTTTTTGACCAAGGTGCCAAAAAAGCGATTCCGACCT
>JAZNLK010000103.1:0-19151 GCA_045579055.1 Clostridia bacterium | reverse complement strand
CATTATATTCAAGTCATAGTCAGGCTTTATATCAAAAATTTCCAGAACCTGGTCAAGCATTTGTCTATGCTGAGCTGTGACGCATACAATAGATTCAATACATTCAGTCTTCTCCAGTTCTTTAACCAACGGAGCCATTTTTATAGCTTCCGGACGGGTTCCGAAGATTGTCATTACCTTAATCTTTTTCATCTGTATCAACCTCTTCCTTTTTCTTTTCATTCTCGCCCTTAGGCTCAATTATTGCAAAAGTAACAATCAGAAGTACCAAAACGGCACCTACCAGAATCAATCCTCTGAAAGCATCCTTCAAAGCCATAACAACAGCTGTGAGACACAAAATACTTGCCAGGGTATACAGAATCGCAACCGTCTGTCTCTGTGAAAATCCCATATCAAGAAGTCTGTGATGAAGATGCCCTCTGTCGGGAGCCATTATCGGTTTTCCCGTCACAGCTCTTCTGATAATTGCAAAAAGCGTGTCAAAGATCGGAAGACCCAAAATAAGAATCGGCACTGCGAAGGAAATCAAAGCATACATTTTCATTATACCCTGAATTGAAATACACGCCAGAGCAAACCCCAGAAACGTGGAGCCTGTATCTCCCATAAAAATCTTTGCCGGGTTGAAATTGTAGGGCAAAAATCCGAATCCGGCACCTGCAAGAGCAGCAGTAACAATTGCCGCATTAAGATTCTGAGAAATAATCGTCAGAGCAAGAAGGGCAACAGATGCAATGGTCGAAATTCCAACTGCCAGACCGTCAAGTCCGTCTATAAGATTAACCGCATTGGTAATTCCTATAATCCACACCATGGTAACCGGGACAGACCACATTCCCAGATGAATATACACCGGTCCAAACCATTTTGAAAAGGGATTGGCGATATACTCAATACAAACACCAAAATAAATCACAATTCCTGCTGCCGCAATCTGAAAAAGCAACTTAATCTTTGCATCCAGCTCACGCATATCATCAATCACGCCGACCGTCACAATCAAAACAGAAGCAATCAAAAGTCCCATCAGGCTTCTGTCGATGGTGGCAAAACAAAGAACGCTGACCACAAACCCATAGAAAATGGCAAGTCCGCCAATAAGGGGAATTGGCTTTTTGTGAACCCTTCGTTCATCTTTCGGGATATCTATTGCCTTTATTTTCTTTGCAAGAACAATAACTGTCGGAGTTGACGCAAAAGCAACAAAAAAGCCAACCGCAAGTGCAAGAATTATAAAAATACCGCTATTCGCAAACATTCGTTATACTTCCACCTTTCTTACGGCTGAATAAATCCAACCTTCCTATAAACCTTGGAAACCGTTTTAAATGCTGTGCGGTTTGCCTGTTCGGCACCACGCTTGTAAACACTTTCCAGATAATCTTTGTTCTTGATGAGATCTGCGTGTCTTTCCTGAATGGGCTTCAGGGTTTCAGCAACCGCTTCGGCAACTGCACCCTTGAAATCACCGTAGCCTTTGCCTTCAAATTCCAATTCAATGTCATCCATGGTTTTTCCGGTAACGGCTGAATAAATACTCATCAGGTTTTCAACACCTTCCTTGCCTTCACCACGCTTAACCTCAGAACCCGAATCAGTTACGGCTCTCTTTATCTTTTTCACCACTTTATCAATGGGGTCAAGCATAAGAATAAACGCATTCTCATTTGGATCAGACTTGGACATCTTCTGTGTAGGCTCCTGAAGGCTCATAATCTTTGCTCCAACCTTTGGAATGTATCCTTCAGGAATCTTAAAGGTATCACTATATGCATTATTGAAACGGTTTGCAAGATCACGGGCAAGTTCAAGATGCTGAGTCTGATCCTTTCCAACCGGAACAAGGTCGGCCTGATAAAGCAGGATATCTGCCGCCATCAGCGACGGATAGGTAAAGAGCCCTGCATTAATATTATTTTCGTGTTTCTTGCTCTTGTCCTTGAACTGTGTCATTCGCGACAACTCGCCCATATAGGTATTGCAGTCAAGCACCCAGCCAAGCTGCGTGTGTGCCGGGACATGCGACTGGAAGAAAATAGGTTCCTTTTCGGGATCAAGACCGCAGGCAATAAAAATTGCAAGCAAATCCATACAATTCTTTCGAAGTGCCGCAGGCTCCTGTCTCACAGTGATTGCGTGAAGATCCGCAATCATATAATAACATTCATAAATATCTTCCTTCTGAAGCTCAACCCAGTTGCGAAGTGCACCCACATAGTTGCCCAGTGTCAGAGCACCGGAAGGCTGAATTCCGCTGAGTATACGCTTTTTAGGTTCTGTTATGTTTTCCATTTATATATTCCTTTCTGTCTGAAAAGGCATTTAGTAATTATTCATTCATATAGCTGTGTAGAACTTCTCCCAAGGCTTTGATACCGGTTTCGATATCTTCCTCAGAAGCAGTTGAATAGTTCATACGGAATGTACTGTACACAGCCTTGTCGTCAATCATACAAGATGTTCCGGGAACAAATGCAACATTTTTATCAAGAGCCAATTTCATAAGTTCCTTGCTGTCATATCCCTCAGGCATTGTGCAATAAAGGAACAAACCGCCCTCAGGACAGGTATGTGTCACACTTGCAGGGAAATACTTGTCCATGCAATCCATCATCAGCTTACACTTCTTTCCGTAAGCCTTGCGGAGCTTTGCTATATGGTCATCAATGGAATAACGTGTAACAAATTCATACGCAATCATCTGTGAAAGGACATTGGTGTGAACATCCTCCGTCTGCTTGCAGATTATCATTCTTTCAAGAAGCGGACCCGGAGCAGATGTAAATCCCAGACGCATACCGGGAGCCAAAATCTTTGAGAATGATCCAAAATAAATAACTCTGCCGTTTTTGTCCATAGACTTGAACGTAGGAACTTCTTCGCCGCTAAAACGAAGTTCGCCATACGGATTATCTTCATAAATCAGAAAATCATACTTATCCGCAAGTTCAAGAATCTTCTTTCTCTTTTCCAAAGAAACGGTAATACCCGAGGGGTTCTGGAATGTGGCAATGGTGTAAAGAAGCTTCACATTGGGATGTGCCTTGAGGGTTTCTTCAAGCTTTTCAATGCTGATACCATCGCTTTCAACCGGCACACCATAAAGCTCCGCATTGAATGAACGGAAACAGTTGAGGCCTCCGATAAAACTGGGCTCCTCACAAATCACTCCGTCACCGGGATTTATAAGCGACTTTGTTGCAAGGTCAATCCCCTGCTGACCGCCGCTTACAATGATTACGTCATCATTTTCAGTAATAACACCTTGGCTTACCAATCTCTTTCTCGTCCAGTCACGAAGAGGCACATAGCCTTCCGTAACGCCATACTGAAGGGCAACATTGCCCTGAGTTTCAAGGATTTCTTTTGCAATCTCTGCAAATTCCTTTTTGGGGAACAGATTCGGGTCAGGAGCACCGCCTGCGAAACTGATTATTCCGGGTTTTGCAAGAAGCTTGAATATTTCACGGATCGCCGAAGCTTCAAGATGCTTTACCTTGTCAGAAAATTTTGTTGTTATATCCATTTTTCTCAGTCCTTTTTATTTTGAAAGTTGTTCAATTCCTTTGTTTATACGATTGATTGTTTCGTCCTTGCCCAGAATATATGCAAGCTCAACGCCACCGCCGGGAGTAAATGCCTTACCCGATACAGCAACACGAACCGGCCAGAGAATTCTGCCGTTTTTCAGTTCAAGCTTCTCAACAAGAGCAATGAGCGAATCATGAATATTCTCTTTTGTCCAGTCTGTAATTCCTTCCAGAACGGGGAGAACTTCCTTCAATGCCTCAAGAGAATTTTCGGGATCTGTCTTCATCTTTTTGTGAGTGTATAGTTCGTTTTCGTACTCAGGAAGCTTGTCAAAGAAATCAACCTGTTCGGGAATATCAGAAAGCTTTTCACATCTGGGCTGCAGAAGTTCTGAAACAGCTTTCAGATCAATATTGGGATTTGTGATAACCCCTTCATAATACGGAAGAGCCATTTCGTGGAACTTTTCAGGGCTCAGTTCCCTGATATATTCACCATTAAGCCATGCCAGCTTCTTTTCATCAAAGATTGCAGGCGACTTGCTTATTCCCTTCACATCAAAGGCTTCAATAAGCTCATCCATTGTGAACTTTTCTCTTTCATCGCCGGGTGCCCAACCAAGAAGTGCAATATAGTTCACAATTGCTTCTTTAAGATAACCCTTTGCAATAAAATCTTCATAAGACGCATCACCATGACGCTTTGAAAGCTTGTTGTTTGCATCCTTCATAACAGGTGAAACGTGGATATACTTGGGAATTTCCCAACCAAACGCTTCATAAAGCAGATTATACTTGGGGGTTGATGACAGATATTCGCTACCTCTGATGATATGAGTAATCTTCATCAAATGGTCATCAATAACGTTTGCAAAGTTATATGTGGGAAGACCGTCCGCCTTCAGCAGAACGTTATCGTCAAGGATTGCATTTTCAACGGAAATCTCACCAAAAACTTCATCCTGGAATGAAGTTTTGCCGTATTTGGGCATCTTCTGACGGATAACGTAGGGAACACCCGCCTTGAGTTTTTCTTCGATTTCTTCTTTGGAAAGCTTACTGCAAAGTCCGTCATACTTTGTGGGGACCTTCATTACAGTCTGACGCTGTCTCAAATCTTCCAGTCTTTCCTTGTCACAAAAGCAGTAGTATGCATGACCTAATTCAACCAGTTTTTCTGCATATTCTTTATAAATACCGCGTCTTTCACTCTGGATGTAGGGACCGTAGCCGCCGTCTTTATCAGGACCTTCGTCATGGATGAGACCTGTGTCTGCCATTGTTCTGTAAATTACATCAACTGCACCTTCCACATATCTTTCCTGGTCGGTATCCTCAATTCTCAGAATAAACTTTCCGCCCTTGGACTTTGTGAGAAGGTACGCATAAAGTGCTGTTCTCAGATTTCCTATATGCATATATCCCGTGGGACTGGGTGCAAATCTTGTTCTTATTTCATTTGTGCTCATTGTTATAAACATTCCTTTCTTTATTAAACGTATAAAAGTCTTACAGATATTAGGTTTACGGGTCGTCAGAGACTCCGATACTATGCTTCTATGTAACCGACATACGGCAGATTTCTGTACTTTTCCGCATAGTCAAGCCCGTAACCGATAACAAACTTATCCGGAATTTCAAAACCCAGATAATCAATGTCAACCTCGCATACACGGCGGCTGGGTTTGCTGAGACAGGAACAGAGTTCAAGGTTTTTGGGTTCTCGTCCGCTCAACAGCTTCAGCACTTCACACATAGTATAGCCGCTGTCGATGATATCTTCAACAAGAAGGACATTCTTACCCTTGATATCACTTTCAATATCCTTTGTAATCTTAACCATTCCTGAACTTTCGGTTCCCGAACCGTAGCTTGATGCTTTCATAAAATACACTTCTGTATCAATCGTTATCTTCTTCAGCAAATCGCTCATAAACATAAATGAGCCCTTGAGGACACCAACAACAAACAAGGTTTCGCCCTTGTATTTCTCGTTGATTTCTGCAGCGATTTCCGCAACCCGCTTGTCAAGTTCTTCTTCACTGATTAAAATTTTGTGATTATTCTTCTGTTCCATATTCTATCACCAAAGCCTTTTCTGTTTCTTTTGTAACCTTATACTTTATACTCACACGACTACCCACAATTGCCAGCACCTCATTCCCTGTACAAAGCAATGGAATTTTGTTCCTATCCTTCTGCGGTATTTTGTCATCTATAAGAATATTTTTTATTTTCTTTGTTTTTCCGTCCGGGAACCATACAATCCGGTCACCCTCTCGGCGGCTCCTCAAAAACAGCATCTTTCCCTGAATCAAATCATAATCCAAAGCCGTTTCGTTTATTTTGCACTTATATTCCTTCGCATTTTCAATTCTGAAGGAAATATTCTTCCCCACCGACTCAACAAACACAGTTTGTCCGGGAGCAACCTCAGTAAAAAATACATCCTTTTCAACAGAGACCGTTCTTGCCTTCGTCTCAGCATCAAAGGTAATCCAGCCGTACTGCACCGTTGCCTTCAATTTGTCGGGTAAGTCAACCGTCGTCCCTGTGGTCTTGGTCATCAGTCTGAACACATCCTCAACGTGCTTTCTGTCAAGCTTCACCCCGGGTTGGGCTTCGTCAGCCGCTATCCGTATAACCCTTGCCGCAACAGACCTCTCAAGCATTCCCAGGCTCTCAATATGCAAAGTCACAGGCCGTTTCGAAGGCAAGGGATTGCCTATTCTCTCAAAAAGTCTCCTTGCGTAATTATTCAGAAAATCCGCATCATCACCGGCATTTTTCGAAAGGCGGCACAGACTATCCGTTATTTTAGCATTAAACTCCTTTTCAAGATAAGGAATCAACTGGTTTCTGATTTTGTTTCTTGTGTAATCACTGTCGGAATTGGTTTTATCAGTACAAAAGCTCAATCCGTTTTCTTCACAGTATTTTTCAATTTCGCCTCTCGTCACGTCCAGAACAGGTCGGATTACACCGTCTTCGCGGACATAGGCAACACCTTTGAGTCCGTCAACGCCGGTACCTCGCAGAATTCGCATCAGAACTGTTTCGGCATTGTCGTTTTTGTTGTGTGCGGTAGCAATCTTATTCAGATGCTCCTTTTCAGCCAATTCGTGAAAAAACTTATACCTGGCAGACCGCCCCGCCTCCTCAAGAGTGAGCTTTTTCTCGTTGGCAAGAGCCGGAACATCAACCCTTTTTTCAAAAAAAGGGATTCCCAGCCGACCACATAATTCCTCCACGAACTTCTGGTCAGCATCTGCCTCGGCACCTCTTATGCAATGGTTCAGATGCGCACAAACAATCTCCACCCCAAGCTCACTTTTCAAAGAATTGAGAGCATGAAGCATACAGACAGAATCCGCACCGCCCGAAACAGCCGCAAGAATACGGTCGCCGCTGTTTATCATATTATGTTCGCTTACGGTTGTCAGAACCCTGTGCAAAACAGACTTTTCACTACTCACGGCTTCCACTCCAATTTGAAAATTTAGTAAATTCACCAAGCCAGGTCAGATATTCATAACCCGTTTCACCATTTCTGTGTTTTGCAAAAATACACTTTGTCCGGTTTGGTTCTTCTGCTTCTTCGTTGTACGCACCTTCACGGTAAAGGAACAGAACCATATCCGCATCCTGCTCGATTGCACCCGATTCACGAAGGTCACTGAGCATCGGTTCCTTGTTGTCACGCTTTTCAACCGCACGGCTCAGCTGTGAAAGGGCAATAACCGGTATATTCAGGTCATTTGCCATAACCTTCAGTGAACGTGAAATGTCGGATATTTCCTGCTGACGGTTTCCGTCACCTCTTCCGCTTCCGCTAATGAGCTGCAGGTAGTCAATCACAACCATTCCCAGATTGTGTTCCATTTTCAGTTTTCTGCACCGTGCAACAATTTCAGGTGCCGTGATAGACGATGTATCGTCTATGTATATATTAGCGTTGCTGAGAACATCCACAGCCTCACCAATTTTTTCCCATTCATCGTCACGGATATTACCTTTTTTAAGACTTTCCGAATTTACCATAGATTCGCTGGAAAGCATACGGTTGGCAATCTGAATTCCGGGCATTTCCAAGTTGAAGACCGCAACGGTTGCTCCCGTACCAATTGCAACATTCTGTGCAATATTGAGGGCAAAACTTGTTTTACCCATACCGGGACGTGCCGCAATCAGAATAAGCTCCGACCCGTGAAAACCAGCTGTACGTTTGTCCAAGTCAATAAAACCCGTGGAAAGACCTGTTACGTCACCTTCATTTTCAGAAAGCTCTGCCAGCTTTTCAACACTCTGTCCCAAATATGTTCTCAAATGAACAGGTCCTTTTGAGCTTTTTTCCTGAGATAAATCAATCAGTTCCTGCTCGGTTCTTCCAATTATTGTTTCAGGCTCTTCATCGCCACGATAACTTTGCTCCAATGCTTTCTCGGAAATCTTTATCAGATTTCGCAAAACAGCTTTCTGAGAAATAATTTCCGCATAATGCTTCACGTTTCTTGTTGTGGGAACCATATTCATGGTTTCCATAACATATTCAAGACCGCCCACAGACTCAAAGCTTCCCCTCAGGGTCAGCTGATCCTTTATTGTGACAATATCGATAGGCTTACCCAGATTATAAAGCTCGACAATGGTGTTGAACAGTTCTTTGTTACGTTCAATATAAAAATCCTCGGCACGGCAAATGCCAATTGCATCAGGAATACACTGCAGGTCAAGAAGCATTGCGCCAAGAACAGATTGCTCCGCCTCACGGCTGAATGGCATACTTCTTTCAAATTCCCGCACTTCCGGGGTTGTGATTTCCTCCATGTATATTCCCTCCTTTTCTGTTTTTTATTATCTTATTACTGTTCAGAAACAACAACCTTGAACTTGCCCGTAATCTGAGGATACAAGCGAACAGTAACTTCTGTTTCACCGCAGTTTTTAATTCCGTCCTTCAAATCGAACTTTCTCTTGTCAATGTCAATATTATATTGTGCCTTGAGAGCCTCAGCCACATCCTTTGATGTTATTGAACCGAAAAGCTTTCCGCCGGCACCTGCTTTTGCAGAGAGCTTCACTGTGATATCCTTCATACGTTCTGCGATATTTCTTGCTTTTTCTTCTTCAAGATTCTTATGATAAACTTCGGATTCACGCTTGCCTTCAAGGTCATTCATAGCCTGCTTGTTTGCTTCAATCGCCAAACCCTTTGGAAGCAAGAAGTTTCTTGCATATCCATCGCTGACATTAATCAAATCACCCTTTTTACCCTGACCTTTTACATCCTGTTTAAGTATAACTTTCATAACTTCGTAACCTTTCCGCCCACTTTCTTTTTATATTCGTCCGCCGTGAGCAAAACAGACCTCTTTTCAATCACACAACAACTTCGTCGATTGCATCTTTAAGAAGCTGGTCAGCCTCCTCGATTGTTGTGTCCTTCAGCTGAGCACCGGCAATAGTAATATGACCGCCACCGCCGAGTTTTTCAAGAATAACCTGAACATTCACCTTTTCCAACGAACGTCCGCTGATAATAATCTTATTTTCTGTTCTGGCAAGAACAAAGGATGCTTCAATCCCTGAAATATCCAAAAGTTCATCCGCCGCCTGAGCAACAGTCACCGACATATCCGGACATTCATTATAAAGATAAGATAGTGCAATGTTATCCTTATAAACAACAGCGTTTCTGATAATATCGGCTTTTGCAATATAGCTGTTGATGTTTGTTTTGAACAGCCTTCGGATGCTGACAGGATCAACACCCATACGACGCAAGTACGCCGCCGCCTCGAATGTTCTTACCCCTGCTTTGAATGTAAAGCCCTTTGTATCCATAAACATACCGGCATAAAGAGCCTCAGCTTCCTGTTTGGTGAGACGTTCACCATCAGGAATATACTGCAATATTTCAGTTACCATTTCACTTGCCGAAGATGCATACGGCTCGTGATATGTGAGCACAGCATTTTCAATAAAATCTTCGCTCCGACGATGATGGTCAATGAGAACAATATGTTTTGCGTGTTTCAGAAGTTCAGGACACTCAACCATTCCCGGACGGTGTACGTCAACAACCGTAACAAGAGTTTCTTTATCATAAATATTGAGTGCATTTTCAGCAGTTATGAAAACATCCTCAAACTGTGGCATTGCTCTGAATTCAGCAAGCAACAGCTTTGCACTGGATGCCGCACCGTCAATAACAATATATGCCTGTTTTTTGCATCGTCTGACAGCTTTAAAAATTCCTATTGCCGCACCAAGGCTATCCATATCCGAACGGGTGTGCCCCATAATAATAACCTTTTCCGACTGTTCAACCAATTCACGGAATGCGTGGGCAACAACTCTCGCCTTGACTTTTGTGCGTTTCTCAACTTCACGTGTTTTTGCACCAAAGAAAGTAAAGTTCGACTCGTCTCTGATAACAACCTGGTCACCGCCACGACCCAATGCCATATCCATAGCAAGTCGGGCAAACTTGTCAGTTTCCAGCACATCTGCACCCATCTTGCCGATACCGATACTTAGAGTTGCGGGAATTTGATTTTCTTTGTTTATTCCACGCACTTCATCAAGAACAGAGAACTTGTTCTCAACAATCTTCTGAAAATTCTTATTACTGAAGAACACAATAAACTTATCTCGTTCATATTTTCGCAAAACACCGTTCCCCAGGTTAATCCATGAATTTACCTTCTGTTCAATTTCACTCAGGAGAGCACCGTGGTTGGAATCGGGAGTTTCCTTCAGAACTTCATCATAGTTATCAATGGTAACTATAGCTTCAATCATTCTCTCGTCTTCACGCAATTTAGCGGAAAGAACTTCCTTGGTCTTGTCTATGAAATAAAGAACAACCAGACGTTTATCCGCTCCCGTTCTTCCACTTCGGGCTACATTGCCCCAAACCTCATAATGATTGCTGCCTATGGTAAGATTTATGGTTTTTTGTTCATCACCTTCAACAAACTTTCCAATCTGAATTTCAGGAACTATATCCTGAATGTATCTGCTGTATAAATCACCCTGTCCGACGGTTTTTCCAAACCAATCATTGTACCAGTTTATCTCACCACCCATATCAGTAATAACCAAAGGTCCCGGATAATTCAGCAAAGAACCCCTTGAATGGTCATTAAGACAAAAATCCAGTTGTTCAATATATGTGAGAAATTCTTTTTCGCTTCTTCTTACGTGAAAAATCTCAAAAGCTATAAAACCGCTTGTCATCAGCAACAACGCAACGGCTTCAGTACGCTTATTTACAGCAAGAACAATTCCCATACCTGCCAGGATAATTGCATAAACAATCAGCCGTATGTATCTTCGCCTTTTATTGAAAAACAGTTTTGCCGCTGTTTTTTCAGTCTTCATCAGACCTCACCTCCGTCAAAAATCAACCTATTCCTCCGTGTTTCTTATCTTTCTGAAATCACGGGTGCTGTCAAACACAGCAACGAGAACCAAAATGTCCAGAATTATCGTCAACAGAAAACTTGCAGTAAAAACAACTCCGATATAAATCAGGAATCTCAAAATAACATTTCTTATTTTTTTGCTGAACATATAGTCCACAAGGGACAGTCCGCAAATTCCCAGAATAAGAGACAGCACAAAAACAATATTTGCAATAATCGCCCACCATTGAGAGCCTGTTGCAGAGAACAGCGACGCAAGATACGCAAGAATCAACACATAACACATACTCCTGGGCGCACCCATTTTCGAAAAAGGTATAATTTCAATGTCGGTGGCAGCCTTTGTTTTTCTGATTGCAAATCCGCTGAGACGAACGGTTATATATCCCATCAACATTGAAAGAACCACAATAAACGCAGGGAAGTACGTCTGAATAACACCTTTTGTTGCGATTATAACTTCAGGAATAAACTTCTCTGGGTCAACTTCTTCGGGCAAAAATCCCGACTGATTCATCTTCATAACAACATCAGATATTGTTGCCGCAGCCGAATTAACACCGTTATTTATAAGCTGTTCAATACTTATCCCCCAAAATTTGTCCAAAACCGCAAACTCCAGAATCCATGCCGCTGCAACCATTGCGCAGGTAGTGATTAATGTTGAAAAGAAGGGCTGTTTTGTTCCAAACATATAACCTGCAACCATTCCCGGAAACACAAACAACACAACAGCCGTAACAGCATTTATAATGTGTCCTGCAAAAGGCCAGTACGCCAGGAGCACAACAGCAACCGCCGCCAAAACAACTTTTACATTATGCTTTGCCGCAAGAACCGCCATGGGAATCCCTCCGCAAAGAACACAAACAACCGAAAGTTCGGGCACTACACCTGCCACAAGCAACAATCCTGCTGTCAGCACGACCGCAACAAGCCAGTCCCTGAATGTTTTTATATTCTCGTTTTTCATAACCTTTCCCCTTGATTAAAATGCGGCACAGAGTTTTTCTTATAATGTATTTTGTGCTTTTTCTAAAAAAGCACATTATTCACCACATTTTACAGTATACTAAGTTATTATATCAAATCTAAAAATATTTTTCAACTGTTTCAGACTAAAAATTTTACCAATATCAACAAATTTCACTTTATTTTTTTATGAAAAAACACATTCTCCTCCAAGATAAGTCCGGCTTGCCTTTATTTTTCTGATTTCTTCGGGAGTTTTGTGCAGAATAGACTCAGACAGAACAACAAAATCCGCCATCTTTCCGGCGGCAATACTTCCTTTTTCGCCTTCTTCAAAAGATGCATATGCACCAAAATATGTGTAGCATCTTATGGCATGCATAAGGTCAATCCTCTGGTCTTCACCGATTATCCTCCCCGATTTCAAGTCCATCCGCTCCATTGCAGCGGCAATTCCAAAAAGCGGTTCATATTCTTCAATCACCATCGCATCTGAGCCAAAGGGCGAAACTATCCCCATATCCCGAAAAGTTTTCAAAGGAATCACGTGTTCCAGCCTATCTCCGTAGTATTCACTAAAAACCTCACCCCAAACGGATATAAAGCCCGGATTGGGAACAGGAATAATCCCCAGCTCCTTTATGCGTTCAGCAAGCTCCGGCGAACACAAAAAACAATGCTCAATTCTGTGTCTTGAATCTTTTCGCGGATACCGATTCATCGCCTTTTCATACGAATTCAGCACCATCTCAATTGCCTTATCCCCAACCGCATGGGCAGTCAATTGAAATCCTCTTCTGTGTCCTTCAATAAAGACCTTGTCCAATTCCTCCTGAGTGAAACTCGTTGGCGTAACCTCATCAAGATGCACAAGTGGTATCGAGGTTGCACAGGTTCCGCCCACTGCTGACCCATCAATCATCAGCTTTATTGGGCCAAGCTTCAGCATATTGTCACCAAAGCCCGTGAAAAAGCCTGAAGCTACGGCATTTTCAGCCGTCTTGATTTGCTCATCCTTTCCGAACAGCGTCCACAACATAGGATAAGTGCGACAACCAAGAACGCCACCTTCCTTTGCTTTTTGCAACGTGCGGAATGTGGCTGTACCAAACCCTCCTGCATCGTGAACAGAAGTTATTCCCTTTGAAACCAGCTTCTTGCAGAATTTCTCAATTCCCAAAATCAAATCTTCGTCACTTGGGAGCACAGGAGCTTTATCAAGCATCACAAAATGAGCTGTCTCAACAAGCAACCCCGTGGTCTTGCCCTTGTTATCCTTTTTCACTCCTTCAATTTTCAAATCAAGTCCCGACATTTCCAACGCCTTTGTGTTGGCAACACTCATATGTCCGCTGGTATGAATTATAAGCACGGGATTTTTCGGAGCAGCCTTATCCAACTCCTCAACCGTGATATGCCGTTTTTCATTCAGACTTTCATGGCTGTAGCTGCTGCCTATTATCCACTCTCCCTCCGCAACATTGCAGGAGCATATCCTTTCGAGCAAATCAGAAACAGACCGCACTCCTGCCTTTTTCGACACATCAATCTGATTGTTTATCTCCGCTCCGGCCACCGCCATATGGATATGACAATCAATAAATCCCGGAAGCACGGCGCAACCCCGGAGGTCTACCCATTCCGTATATTTATCTGTAAGTCTCAGAAGCTCCGCAGTGGTACCCACACCAAAAATCCGATCCCCCACAACAAGCATCGCATCAGCAATATCATTATTTTTGTTAACCGTAATAATCTGTCCGTTATAGAATAATGTCTTTTTCATCATAAATCAAGTCTCCTTCCCCTTCTATTCAGTTTATCCCGTTTTATGGAGAAAAATTCCTGAAAATGTATACAAAAACGCCTTCACTTCGGTACTGATTGCTTTTATGTGCGTCAAGAACACTACAAAAAAATTCACATATACTGTAGTGGAGGTGAAATATATGAATCCAACAAGCTGTGGATGCCGAATTAACTGCACGGTCATAGCACTGGCTGCAGGTATTGTTATCGGTATTGTTACGGCAATTCTACGCTATACTGCAGTAATCACACTTACCCCTGTTTTTTTGTGGATATTGTTCGGTATAGCCATCGGTTTTCTTGGAATAACCCTGACAGCAGCATCCGTCGGAGCATTTGGCAGAGAGTATTGCTGTCAGAATCTCGGTATCTTTCTTACGGGAATCCTTGGAACCGTTCTGACATCAATAATCCTTCTGGGTATAACCTTTGCCGCTACAAGCGTCATCGGCGCTATCGTAGCAGGGCTTTTGTTGTTTTTCTTCACACTTTTCCTTGTTGGCACTGCCTGCCTAATCAAATGCAGATACAGCTGTGATTAATTATTATTAATTATTGAGAAAGGGGATGTTGTCTGAGACAGCATCCCCTTTTTAAACGTATATATTTATTTATTTAACCAAAAGGCTTTCGCCTGTCATTTCGGCAGGTTTTTCAAGACCCATAAGATCAAGCATGGTGGGAGCAAGGTCTGCCAGTCTGCCCACCTTCAGCTTTGCACCCTCAGGACCACCAACCATAACCAGCGGAACAACATTTGTTGTGTGCGCTGTAAATACGTCATCTGTGGCATAATCAATCATCTGGTCAGCGTTACCGTGGTCGGCTGTGATAAGCGCTGTACCACCCATCTTGATAATTGCATCAACAGTCTTTCCAAGACAATTATCCACTGTCTCAACAGCCTGAACAGCAGCATCAAAGATACCTGTGTGTCCAACCATATCGCAGTTTGCGAAGTTGAGAACGATTACATCATATTCGCCGCTTTCAATTCTCTTCACAACTTCCTCTGTCACAGGGCAAGCACTCATACAGGGCTGAAGGTCATAGGTTGCAACCTTGGGAGAGTTGATGAGAGCTCTGTCTTCACCGTCATAAACCGCTTCAACGCCGCCGTTGAAGAAGAATGTCACGTGTGCATACTTCTCGGTTTCTGCAATTCTCAACTGACGAAGACCCTTTTTGCTTATATATTCACCAAAGGTATTAACAAGGCTCTGTGGCTTGAATGCAACCTGAACATTTGGCATTGATGCATCATACTGTGTCATACATACATAGTAGGTATTGAAAAAGTCTCTTTCAAAACCGTTGAATTCCGGATCCACAATTGTTCTTGTAATTTCACGAGCACGGTCAGGTCTAAAGTTGAAGAACACAACAGAGTCGCCCGCTGAAATCTTGCCCAGAGCTTCACCGTTTTCGTCAGTGATTACTGTGGGAACAACAAATTCGTCAGTTACATTTTCGTTGTATGACTTCTTGATTGCATTCACGGCAGATGTGTCCTTGTTGCCTTCGCCGTATACCATTGCTTTATATGCCTCAGAAACACGTTCCCAGCGATTGTCACGATCCATTGCGTAGTACCTGCCCATAACTGTTGCAATCTTACCTGTTCCAAGTGCTCTCATTTTTGCAACAAGTGCCTCAACAAAATCTGCACCCGATGTGGGAGACACATCACGTCCGTCCATAAAGCAATGAACATAAACTTTTTCAAGTCCGTTCTTCTTTGCCATTTCAAGGAGACCGTAAAGGTGATTGATGTGGCTGTGAACACCACCGTCCGAAAGAAGTCCCATAAAGTGAAGGGCTGAATCGTTCTTCTTGCAGTTTTCAACAGCACCCTTGAGAACATCGTTTTCGAAGAAATCACCATCTTCAATTGACTTGGTTATTCTGGTAAGCTCCTGATAAACAATTCTGCCGGCGCCGATATTGGTGTGTCCAACCTCAGAGTTACCCATCTGTCCGTCGGGAAGACCAACATCCATACCCGATGCGTGAACAACTGTGTTAGGGTACTGTGCCATATACTTGTCCATATTGGGGGTCTTTGCAGCATAAATTGCATTTCCCTCATGACGTTCATTAACACCATAACCGTCCATTATAATAAGTGCGTAAGGTTTTTTACTCATTATCAAAGTTTCCTTTCATACTTAACTTTAGTATTATCTTACCCAAAAATAAGGGCGAATTTGCATTCGCCCCCGCTATTTTAAATTTGTTAATTACTGAGCAGCCTTTACGATAACTGCGAAGTCTGCACTCTTGAGGCTTGCACCGCCGATGAGACCGCCGTCAATATCGTTCTTTGCAAGAAGTTCAGCTGCATTGCCTGCGTTCATACTGCCGCCGTACTGAATTGTAACATCAGCCGCACACTTATCGCAGTAAAGTTCAGCAAAAATCTTTCTGATGCCTTCGCAAACTTCCTGAGCCTGCTCAGCAGTTGCAGTTTTGCCTGTGCCGATAGCCCAGATTGGCTCGTAGGCAATAACAACTTTTTTTGCATCTTCTGCCTCAATACCTGCAAAAGCCTTCTTAACCTGAATAGCAATAAGGTCCATTGTGATGCCGGCTTCTCTTTCTTCAAGACTTTCACCAACACAAACGATAGGGATAAGTCCCTTCTCAAGTGCCTTCTTGGTTTTAAGGTTAACTGTTTCATCAGTTTCAGCAAAGTACTGTCTTCTTTCAGAGTGACCAATGATAACATAGTCAACACCAAGGTCACAAAGCATATCTGCACTTACTTCGCCTGTAAATGCACCCTTGTCTTCAAAATGAAGATTTTCAGCACCGATTTTAACGTGTGTATCTTTAGCCGCACGAATTGCTTCTGCAAGGCAAACATAAGGTGTGCAACAAACAACCTCGCACTTTGCGCCTTCTGTTGCAGCAGCAACTTCCTTTACAAAATCATATGTTTCACTGGGCAACTTGTTCATTTTCCAGTTGCCTGCAATAATATACTTACCCATTTTATCTTTCTCCTTTAATGTAATATTTATTTATACAAATTTACTATTCGATTATTGTTTTTGCCGCAACACTTGTAGGTTTCATGGTCTCAAGATCATCCCAAACAAAAACTTTTACAGAAAATGCCCCAGCAACAGAGCCAATTTTTATTGGTTCTTCTGAAATCAGGTATGCATTTGCAGCTATAACATCTATCAATTTACCCGAAAAATCATAAATCGCCGAAAAAACGCTCTTATTTGTTATATTTACTTTTGGTGTTATGCTTATACAGATTTTATTATCCGTTTCCAAAGCTGAAACTGAAACAAGATCCGTTTCTTCCATAATTTCAAAATAAGGGTTTTGGCTGTCAAATGCGTATTTTTCAATTTCACTGTCGGCATAACCACAAAGAATGGTTTTCTCACTAAAAGCATTGGTTTCTATATACTTGACAGTCTTTGGAACCTTGACTTTTTCCATATTTTCACAGAAACAAAACGCCCATCTTCCAATAGATATCACGCTGTCAGGAATAGATACACTCTCTAATTTGGTTGCATAATAGAAAGCACTTTGCGCTATAGCTCTTGTTCCCGTCTTGACAGTATATTCAATAGGCATTGTTTCCTTTGCGTCAACCAGATAGTTTTCGACATACAAAACATCATTATCCCAATTTGCATTATTGTTATAATATCCTGAGCCCGAGAATATCCACCTTCCCATATGCGTTATTCCATTGCCAATTTTTATATCTGTAAGCTTTTCGCATGAAACAAATGCCGATTCTCCAATAGCTATAACACTATCAGGAATAACTATTCCTGAGATTGCAGTTCCGGCAAATGCACCTATGCCGATTTTAGTAAGCTTGTTTCCAAGGTCAATCGTTTTAAGATTGGCAGAATATGCAAAAGCATAGTCACCAAGAGATGTAACACTATCAGATAGTTTTATATCAGTAAGCTTGTCATAATAAGAAAATGCATGACTACCAATTGTTTCTACACCATCAGGAACGATCAAACTTGTCAAAAGCTCCTTGCCTATATACAGATTGTCCGCAATTTTTAACAACGAATCACAAAAATTAATTCTACAATATGAGCTTATATCACTAATATAAACATTTTGTAATTTATCACAACCGGAAAAAGCCGCCTCATCAACTGTGGTGAGCCCTTTTCCTATTGTAAGGCTTACAAGATTTTTGCAATTGTAAAATCCTCTGTAGTCAATAATCTCTACACTGTCAGGCAAGATAATTTCTGTAATGCCTGTACACTCGTCAAAGGCATTGCTTGAAATCAGTGTTGTCCCTTCTTTGACAGAAAACACGCCATTATATTCGGTATCTGCATACAAAAGGTAATTATTAAGATACAAAGCTCCATTTTCCCAATTGCTGTTTTGTGTTGAATATCCGGTCGGATATAAAGCTTGAAATCCCATATCGGTAACATTTTTTCCGATATCTATGCTTGCAAGCTTTTCGCAACCATAAAAAGCTCTTTTTCCTATCGTTATAACACTGTCGGAAATTACCACACTTTCAAGCTCATAAAGATTATCGAAAGAATAATCCCCTATTTCTGTAATTTCATCTGTAAAAACAATTTTCTTGATTGATGAAATATTTATTTCTTGGTTTATATAATAAACAACTGAGCTTGTTACTTTACCTTTACCACCTATTTCAAGGGTGGTATCATCTATTAAAGTCCAATTAATTCCATCAACAGAACCGCTTGTACTTGTTGCAGCAATTGCCGGTACAACACCCACATAGCCTATTACAAAAACAAGAACTGCCACCAGAATTTTTTTCATATATCCACCTCACTTTGAGGTTTTGAGATTCTTAATTTAATGATATGTCGAGGTCTCTGACACTTACTATTGTCATTCTAAACAACTGACAAGAATCTCTCCCCTATGGGCTATCTTTACTATTATTTATCGTTGATTGCAACAACGCCGGGAAGGTCCTTACCCTCTAAGAATTCAAGTGATGCACCGCCACCTGTTGAGATGTGGCTCATCTTGTCGCCAAGACCTGCCTGATTAACTGCCGCAACACTGTCGCCGCCACCGATGATTGTTGTAGCATCAAGGTCTGCAAGCATTTCTGCAATTGCATTTGTACCCTTTGCAAAGTTGGGCATTTCAAATACACCCATAGGTCCGTTCCAAACAACTGTCTTTGCATCCTTTAATGCATCCTTGTAAAGAGCGATGGTCTTTTCACCGATATCAAGTCCCTGCCAGCCCTTTTCAATTCCGCCACGAACAACTGTCTTGCTCTCAGCGTCATTGTCAAAATCTTTTGCAACAACTGTATCTGCAGGAATTAAAAGCTTAACGCCTTTTTCCTCTGCCTTTGCCATCATCTCTTTTGCATAATCAAGGTAATCCTCCTCAAGAAGAG
>JAZNLK010000102.1:0-7792 GCA_045579055.1 Clostridia bacterium | reverse complement strand
CTTTGCTCGCACACAGGCTCACAGAATTTCGACCGCTGCCACTCCTTATTGCTCGCTTCATCTGCCACCGGCAGCGCTCGCAAACGTCCCCGCATCGATACCGCTCCGTATCTATATATAAACTTTTTTGAAAGTTTATTGCAATATAAGAAATATGTAAGGGTCGGGGCGGGCATCCGCCCCGAAGATGTTACTGAGCATCGGTATATCTTGCTGTGGGGTTGTAGCTCTGGAGAATTTTGATGTTATCAAGGGCTTTGCCTGTTCCGAGAGCCACACAGGATTCTGCTTCGTCAGCAACAATTGTGCGGATTCCGGTTTCGGATTCAATGAGCTTGTCCATTCCGTAAACCAAAGCACCACCGCCTGTGAGGATGATTCCTCTTGCGCTGATATCGGCAATAAGTTCGGGAGGAGTTTTCTCCAGAACTGCCTTTACGGCTTCGATGATTGAGGCTGATGCTTCTGAAAGTGCTTCGAGAATTTCATATGAAGCAACTGTTATTGTCTTGGGAAGTCCCGAAACAAGGCTTCTGCCTCGGACATCCATTGAGGGATTATCATCACGTCTGTAAACGCAACCTATCTTTATTTTCATTTCTTCGGCGGTTCTTTCACCGATGAGGATGTTGTATTTTTTGCGAATGTATCGAACGATGGCTTCGTTGAATTTATCTCCTGCAATCTTGATTGATTGGCTGGTGACAATTCCTCCCAAAGAAATTACAGCAATGTCGGAGGTTCCGCCGCCCATATCCACAATCATTGATCCGTAAGGCTGAGAAATGTCAATTCCAACACCGATTGCGGCAGCAAGAGGTTCTTCGATGAGGTGAACCTTGCTTGCACCTGCCTGGATGCCTGCGTCGATTACTGCACGTTCTTCAACTTCGGTTACGCCACTGGGGACGCAGATGATTACACGAGGTTTGAAAATACTGCGTTTGGTGACCTTCTGAAGAAAATATTTTATCATTCGTTCTGTTGTGTCATAGTCAGAGATAACACCGTCCTTCAGGGGGCGGATTGCAACGATGTTGCCGGGGGTTCTTCCGAGCATTCTTTGTGCTTCTTCGCCAACGGCATAAAGCTTGTTTGTGTTTTTGTCAACGGCAACAACCGAGGGTTCCTTGGCAACAATGCCTTTGCCTTTTATATAAACCAGAACCGAAGCGGTTCCCAAGTCGATTCCAATATCCTGCCCGAACATATTTTATCACCTTTCCTTCCAAAATAGCCTGTTCACGAGAACAGACTGTTCAATCTGTTTGTCGCATTGTGCAGCCGAAAATTTGCTGTCTTTTCAAATTATATTAACATTTGCCAACAGTATGGCAAAATCGCATTCAGTCACATACAAATATAATATACCATTTGAGTCAAATTGTCAATATCAAACAGAAGAAATTTCTGCCTGAAAAGATATTTTTATTTGTGAATGGTTACGGAGTGCGTCCTCGGATGCGAAAATGACCATAAAACGGTTTTGACTTATATATATATTGATATATTTTTTACAAAAATAAAAAAAGTTATAACATTTTTAAAAAAAATGTGAAAACATACTTGTAAAACAGGGTCGATTTGTGTTAAAATAATATCAAATTGAATTTTTTCAAAAGAAAAAAAGAAAATAAGCCTGTGAACAGGCGTGGGCTCATTGCCCAAGGGAAAGGAGAAAAAAATGATTTATTCTTCAGAAGTAGAAAGAATGTGCGTTGTTAAAAAAGGCGCAAATCACGGTCCTGCACCCATACCGGAAGAAGGAAAATGGGTAAAATCAAAGGAAGTTACAGATATCTCCGGTCTTACACACGGTGTTGGCTGGTGTGCTCCTCAGCAGGGTGCCTGCAAGCTTACTCTTAATGTTAAAGACGGTATCATCCAGGAAGCTCTTGTTGAAACTCTCGGTTGCTCGGGTATGACTCATTCAGCTGCTATGGCATCTGAAATCCTCCCCGGAAAGACAATTCTTGAAGCTCTCAACACAGACCTTGTTTGTGATGCTATCAACACAGCGATGAGGGAGCTCTTCCTCCAGATTGTTTACGGAAGAACCCAGACAGCATTCTCAGAAGGCGGTCTTCCCATCGGCGCAGGTCTTGAAGACCTTGGTAAGGGTCTCAGAAGCCAGGTTGGTACAATGTACGGAACTCTCGCAAAGGGTTCAAGATACCTCGAAATGGCTGAGGGCTATGTTACAAAGATTGCTCTTGATGCAGACGATGAAATCATCGGTTATGAGTTCGTTCACGTTGGAAAGATGATGGATATGATTAAGGGCGGTATGGACGCTAACGAAGCTATGAAAAAGGCTATGGGTACATACGGCAGAGTTCAGGATGCAGTCAAGATGATTGACCCCAGACACGAATAAGGAGGTATAGGATAATGGCTTTATTTGAAAGTTATGAAAGAAGAATTGATACAATAAACAAAGTTCTGAATGCAAACGGCATTGCATCTATCGACGAAGCAAAGGCTATCTGCGACGAAAAGGGCATTGATCCTTATGCAATCGTGAAGGGTATTCAGCCCATCGCTTTTGAGAACGCAGGCTGGGCTTATGTTGTTGGTGCTGCTCTTGCAATCAAGAGAGGCGTAAAGACAGCTGCTGATGCTGCAAAGGTTATTGGCGAAGGTCTTCAGGCCTTTTGTATTCCCGGCAGCGTTGCTGACGACAGAAAAGTTGGTCTCGGTCACGGTAACCTGGGCGCAATGCTCCTGTGCGAAGACACAAAGTGTTTTGCTTTCTTGGCAGGTCACGAATCATTCGCTGCTGCTGAAGGTGCTATCGGTATTGCACGTTCTGCTAACAAGGTTAGAAAAGAACCCCTCAGAGTTATCCTCAACGGTCTCGGCAAGGATGCTGCTCTGATTATTTCAAGAATCAACGGTTTCACTTATGTTCAGACAGAATTTGACTAGGCAACAGGCGAAGTTAAGGTTGTTAGTGAAAAGGCATATTCAGACGGCGAAAGATCAAAGGTTCGTTGCTACGGCTCTGATGACGTTCGTGAAGGTGTTGCAATTATGCATCTTGAAGGCGTTGATGTTTCTATCACAGGTAACTCCACCAACCCCACAAGATTCCAGCATCCCGTTGCAGGTACATACAAGAAGGAATGTATCGAACAGGGCAAGAAGTACTTCTCAGTTGCATCAGGTGGCGGTACAGGACGTACACTCCATCCTGATAATATGGCTGCAGGTCCTGCATCATACGGTATGACCGATACAATGGGTCGTATGCACTCAGATGCTCAGTTCGCAGGTTCTTCATCAGTTCCCGCCCACGTTGAAATGATGGGACTCCTGGGCGCAGGTAACAACCCCATGGTTGGTATGACTGTTGCTGTTGCAGTTGCTATTGAAGAAGCGATGAAATAATTGCTCTGCAATTATTTCAATGAAATTTGCCTGCGGCAATTGAAATTCGCCGATGGCGATTGAAATGTTAAAACTTGAAATGCACCGCAGGGCTTTGCCTTGCGGTGCATAATTTTTAAAGGCAAATTTTATTTCATTTGTGAGCATTGTGAGCATATTTCAATACAAAGCGGAGCTTTGTTATTTCAAGCACGAAGTGCATTTCAATTTGGAGGTATGGCTGATGACGAACAATATTATTGTGGATTTGTCAATGGAGTTTTCGATAAATATAGTAAATTTATGCGAAACCATTAAAGGGAAAGTCGTTTTGATAAATCAAATACTAAGAAGTGGCACAAGCATCGGGGCAAACGTACACGAAGCAAACTATGCCCACAGCCGAGCGGATTTTATTGCAAAAATGCAAATTGCACTTAAAGAATGCTATGAAACAGAGTATTGGTTGAAACTTTTTGTGAAAACGAATATAATTGGAGAAGATGTATACAAGAAGATGCAAAATGATTGCGGAAAAATAAGACGATTGCTGATTGCATCAATAAATACCGCAAAAGCGAATGGATGAATGTGGTTCTCTTTTGGGAAAATAGATAAAATTTAAGGCAGACAATTAACATTGATATTTCATAATATTTGCAATAAAAGAGTCCCACGTTTTGAGTGAAATCAAGATGTGGGACTATTCTTTTGGTTCTTTTTTATATTCAGCGATATTATCCAAGTTGCAATTCAAAATTTCGCATAGGGTATTCAGTGTAAAAGTATTTACGTTTTGATTTTTTCTTAGTCTGTCAAGTTGTCCGGTGCTGATTCCATACTTTTTTATTAACTGATATTGCGAAACATTTTTTTCTTTCATAGTTTCCCATAATTTATCAAATACTATCACGATATTAAACCCCATATATTTTTTATTTACTCTTAAAGTATAAAATATGTAATTTTACTTGACAATAGCCCGTATTCGGGCTATAATTAAATTGTCTTTTTGCTGAAATGTGTCAAAGGGGGGCGAAAATTTGTTATATGCGTAGAAAAGATGGTTATCGGCACGGTTAAACTCTATCAGAACTATTGCGAAAATTTGGTGTCAGCGTGTAAGTGCAGTTTTACGCTATGTCAGAGCGTATAAAGTGACTATGCGTGCGGCAGGCAGTATTTTAAATTAAAAGTAGAAAGGAAATTTAATTATGAAAAAGATTTTATGTTTGTTATTAGCATTTGTTATGTGTGTTTCTTTGGGCGCTTGTGGAGGTTCGGGAGGTTCAAGCACGAAAAATAAATTATCGTTAGGCGAAACAGCTTCTACCGATTTGGCTGAATTTACACTTGAAAAGGCAGAATTTGCATATTATGTTGACAACACCATCAATGATAATCAGTATAAACCGATAGAAGATACAGATACAATATATGCTGCAAGCAAAGGAAATTGTTTAGTTGCTGTAACTTTTACAGTTAAAAACAACGATCGTGCGGGAAGTTTGAGTTATTGCGGTTCATTTTCTGAATGGGAAGCAGGTTGGAAAGTAAATTACAATAAAGAAACCTATGATGTAAAATCCTTCGACTTGAATGAAAACAAGGGTAGAAGTCCTATGGAGCTTGATCATTCAACGGTTATTAATCTTGAAACCGATGAAGTTATAGAAAGACATAGTTCTACAAACTACCTTATAGATGCGGGTGAAACCGTAACTTTGCGTACATTTGGTATTATAAATACAGAACCTGAAAATCTTACTGACGGGTTTGACTTTGCTATACAAGTTCCAACATCAGATGGTAAGTATGAGCAATTTACATATTCAATTCCCGCAAAATAATAAAAAGTAACACTAAATCATTACTAAACGGAGCCGCAGAAGATGACCGCTCCGTTTTTCTGTCTGTTTGTAAAGGTATACCTTTATAAATTGTTGATATACTGATTTTTTTTATTTTAAAGATGCGTTTCTGATATGATTCAGGAGTGCGTCTTTTTGGTTTGGGCAGTTTTCGCAAATTACCTCGTTCAGAAGATAATTTAAAGTTTTTCCGATATCTGCACCTGAAATCCCCAATTCTTTTTGCAAATCAGAGCCTGTTATGCAAAGCTGTTTCAGACTGAAGCACTCTTTGCTTTCAAGAATGGAGGCAAGCTCTGACAATGCTTCGGTGACATTGGTGTCGTTAGCCGCTGAAAGAGACCTGAGCCGAAGCGCCGATTCTATTATGTCGGCGTCTGTGTGAGAAAGAAGCTTTTTGAGGCTGATTCTGTCCGTTTGAATCCGGGCTTCGTTTAATTTTAGAACAGACAAAACGTGCCTTTTTATTTCGTTGCTGAATTTCATTCGTGAAAAAAAATCGGCAGCGTGCGATAACGGGGAGTGCGTCGAGGAAGAAACCAGCACAAAGTATGCCGAAAGTCGCAAAACGGGTTCTTGGGGGAGAAGCTCCATTGCATCAAAAGAAAAGCCAAAATCACCGGAGCTTTTGTCGCCGAAAAAAAGCGGCATGAGGATTTTGTTGTATTTGTTCAGGATGGGAGCAGGGTTCGGTGCAATAACCGTCTTGAGAAATTCGCTCCCGATGCGTTCTGCTGCTATATCCGAAAGCTGAGGTGCACAAAGAAATATGGCTTCGGCGGTTTTTTCCTCAATCGAAAAGTTGAGGGTTGCCGCAAAACGTACGGCTCGCATTATACGCAGAGCATCCTCTGAAAAACGTTCTGTGGGATTCCCAACGGCACGGATGATTCCGGAAACAAGGTCCTTTTGACCGCCAAATTCGTCTTTAAGTCCTGTTTTTGGGTTGTATGCCATTGCATTTACGGTGAAGTCACGGCGTTTCTGATCCTCACGCAGGCTTTTGGTAAAAGCCACGGATTCCGGGTGTCGGCTGTCGGAATAGTTACCGTCGATGCGATAGGTTGTTATTTCAACCGGGTTTCCGTCATAAATCACGGTTACGGTTCCGTGCTGAAGACCTGTGGGGACGGTTTTTTTATCGGAAAAAACAGAAAGAATGACTTCGGGACAGGCGGATGTGGTTACATCCCAATCGGATGGAGTTTTCCCCAGGAGACTGTCCCTGACACACCCACCCACGGCATAGGCTTCATAACCGACATTTTCTATCCTTGAGATTATTTCGGAAATATAGGGGGGAATGTTCATTTTTTTAACCCTCCCGGCACATCTGACTCCAAGAGGCTTGCAAGGATAAATTCTGCAAAGGTTTCCTCGAACTGTTTCTTTGAGGGAATATATGTTTTGGGGGCACACAGGCGGTTTGTGGCGGATTTTGGAGCTTTGGGAAGGCTGATGTTATATCTGCATCCGTTTTTCAGGGGAGTGTAGGTGAGCTTACCGTTTGATTGGTGAACAAAGTGTTTTGCAATTTTTGCCGAGAGGACAAGGATTTCGTCAACATCTTCAGTAAATGCTGTTTCCGTGATGTCGTCCGAAAAAAGTTTTGCCAAAAGCTTTGGGTCACGTCCTGCAGAACCGGAGTGGATATGGAAGCAGATGTTCTGTTTTGTGTCCTTCACCGAAAGCGTAAGCTTCAGTTCTTTTGTGTTGTGGGCATCAATGGTTTTTACACAGCAGTACAGAAGATTCAGAAATATGCTTTCGAACAGATTTTTGTTTACATACACAGGAAACGGAGCGGAGAGTTTTGAACAATGGGTTGCTTTCACCGGAAGATATCCTGCGACGGTGTTTAAAAAGGTTTCGGTTATTTCTGAAATCAACTGTTCCGAATCGTAGCTTTCGGGTGAGAAGGTTTCGGAAACCTTTCGTCCGTCTGTTGCAAAATCAATCAGACCGCACAGGTGCTTCATATGGTGATGGCACTGTTCCAATGTTTTCAGGCACAAAAGTCCCGAGGCACTCAGGTTTTCGTTTGTTCTTAAATGGTTAATAACTCTGTGACATAAAAACAGTTCGTTGGGAAAACGTGAAAACAGAGTTCTGATTAATCGAATGTCGCTTTTGTTGTTCATAACTGTGAAATCCTCTTCCTTTTTTTGTTCATTGATTTTTATTTAATATACCATAATCTGCTGTTTTGTTCAAGAAAAAGGATGAAAAACAAGGAAAAAAACTTTAAAAATAAAAATTTTTTTGACTTGAAGTTGGAGGAAATGAGAGTATGAGGGAGGAAAAGAGAGAAAAATGAACCTTGTCTATAGCTAAATTAATTTCTTTGAAAAAAGGGGTTGACAAATTCAAGGTTTGGTATTATAATTGGATATGCTGCGCTGAGATTGTGCGCAGATAATAACAATTCAGACAGACTGTGGGCAAATGCACACAGCGGTGAATGTGTTCATTTGCTCATAGTCTGAAGGAAATTTAGGAGGAATGAAAAATGTCAACTTACATGGCAAAAGCTAATGAGCTTGAAAAGAAGT
>JAZNLK010000101.1:0-10628 GCA_045579055.1 Clostridia bacterium | reverse complement strand
TCATGTTACAGATAAAGAATGTGCTTATACGGAATCTCACCGATGATGACAGGGAAGCCATTCAGACGGCAATCAAGGAAACCGGATATAAACAGGCTTCCAAAGCAATGCTGGCTGTTTGCAAGGGCTATTCCCGAATGGTGAAACTGTATAAGGAAACAATAGAGGAGAGGAACCGGCTGAAGAAAGAAAATGAAAAATTGAAAAAGTCAATAAAGATAATATTGAGCATACAAGATGAATTACAACAATGTGTGAATAAAGACAAGGAAGTCCTGTGATGTGAATCACGGGACTTTTTTTGCACCTTTTTACCAGAAGTGAGTTTTTTGATAACACGCCACATTTAATTTGCGACAAATTATTTTAATCAATTAAAATTATGTAAGATGAGAAAGTTATTTTTCTATGCCTTTATTATGGCAATGACTGTCGTGAATTATACTTTTACGGCTTGCACTTCAGACCAGGAGGGACAGTTGAATGAACTGACCAGTTCCCAAAACCAGTTGAAACTCAATGTCAATACATCCGCAATTACGGCTTCGAGGGCATTGATTGAAGAAACCTACTTACCGGACAACAGCGAAATAGGGGTAACCTTACTTGCCTCTGACGGCAACGCTTATGACGGGAAGACTTATTCTAACATCAAGTTTACAGCTGATGGTACAACCTCTCAGACTTGGACAGGGAGCAGTAATATCCTACTTTCAGCCACTCCGGGTAATGTATATGCATATTATCCATACTCTTCAAGCGTAACCGACATTACAGCAGTTCCGGTTGAAACTGGCACACAGACTGACTATATGTATGCTACAGAAGTAACCGGTGTATATGATGCGGAATCAGAAGTGGATATAACCATGAATCATGCACTCTCGGCAATACGCTTCGCCTTAAAGAAAGGTACATACACAGGAACTGGCACAGTCACTTCCGTATCAGTTACAAGTACGGCTACTGCTACAGGAGCTACCATGAATTCCAAGACCGGGACACTCAGTAATTTTACCGGCAGTGGAAATGAAATATCTGTGACCAAAGGCATTTCGCTTACAACAACCGAACAGAATGCCGATGTTATTGTGGTTCCAACAGGAACAAACGCAGCTCTGACTCTGAAAGTAGTTATTGATGGAAAGACATATTCCGTTACGACCGATGCCCTGACACTATCCAAAAGCAATATCTATAAATACACTGTTACCGTCAATTCAACAAGCCTTGAATTGTCAGGTGTAACCATAGGCGATTGGGGTTACAACGAATCAGGTAATCCGGTAATTGATCTCGGATATAAAGTGACCATTGCCGGAAACCTTACAGATATAGCTTTGGCCAATACTGTCAGCGGTACAACATTAACGATCAAAGCTGTGCCATTCGTCTATGGCAAACCCGTAAATGAAGTCAGCTATGAAGGTACTGCAACCGTTTCACAATCCATCGATGCAACAAGCGGAATCCGAACAGTTACAGTAAGTAGCCTTCAGTCCAACGTAACCGTAAACTTTGCAGGTACAAGTTACCAACTCGTATTAGCTGGTGACCAATCCGGTATGACCGTAACCAAATCCGTAGCGGCAGACGGTACGGTAACAATCACTGCTACCCCTACTGTTGAAGGAAAACGAGTAAAAGAAGTTAGCGGTAGCGGTTCTGCAACAATGACCCAATCATTGAACAGTGAGACTGGTGTCAGAACAATCACAATCAAAAATCAAACAACAGCTTATACTGTAACATTTGACGGTGTAGAAGATATTCCGGTAGTTGCGACAGCAGGAGTTTACGCAGTTTCATCTTCAGGAGCGTTGATTGATGTTGCCAATGCTGATGAATCGTGCATTGCAGTGGCATTGGTTGTTGGTGAACATAAGTTCTGGATTGAAAAGAACGAGACGAAGAATACAGAGACATATAAGGCTGCTTACAATGAATTCGGTGCAACAAATACTGGTTACACTTATCTTTATTGGGGCGGTTACGGCACAGACCAGACCGGTATTCCAACATATAATAAAGCAGATGCTTCTAATTCTTATGGTTACTTGCCACAGGCTAATGGTAGCTATAATTCTACACCAAACCTTTCCGGGGACTACACAACATGGACAAGCGGAGCATTGTCAGACTTTAATGGCAAGGCAAATTCTGATGTCATAAAAACAATTACTACCAATGGTACAAGCAGCAGCAAGAGTTATGCACCAATGGGTATCCTCCTGAATAAATTCAATGATGCTAACAATGAAGAAAATGGAGGTTACACAGACTGGTACATCCCTGCGTGTGGTCAGCTTTCCCTAATGTATTTGAATATGACTGCCATCAACAACGCACTCACAAAGATTGGAGGTCAGACAATAGCGTCCTACTACTATTGGAGTAGTTCGGAGTACTCTTCCAACTACGGCTGGCACGTGAACTTCATCAATGGCAGCGTGTACAGCTACACTAAGAACATCTACAGTCGGGTTCGGTTCGTGCGGGACTTTTAAATCTTTAGTTTCTTTATAAATACCCTGCCCTTTTCGGGGCAGGGTTCGTCAGAAAAGCAATATGATTGTCAGAAAATAAATATAGGCTGTCAAACAGCAAAAAACAATGGAAGTCAAAGAAAAATTAGCATTAGAAAAGTCGGGTGAAAAGATCATCCGACTTTATAGAGAAGGTATCTTCTATGTAGCGTACAACCATTCCGCTGTACGCTTCAGTCATTTTATAAACAGCAGTGTCGTTTTTCTCAAACATGAACTGAAAAACGGAGATTGGTATCTTCGTATCGGTATCGTTCAGAATTCGTCCATGCTTGAAAACATTACATTGAAAGATGAAAATGGAGAATTCAAAAAATACATCGAGATTGAATGTGACGAAATAAAAACAACTCTTGAAGATATTACGAATGTCCATGTCATCAAAAAAAGCGGAGGAAAGAGAAAGAATGAAGTGATAACCGTTTCCAATAACAATAGGGAAAAGGAAGTTATCGAACAGCTAAAGAAACTGAATTTGGGTACACTCACACCAGTTGCTGCAATTACGCTTATTAACGATTGGCAGAATATGTTGAAATGATATGGGACAATATAATTCACTTCCTCTATACCGTCAGACCGTGGAACTGACAGCAGAGATAGAAAGAGCAATGGGTAAGACATCACGCCAGTACCGATATACTTTCGGTGAAAGAATCACATCTTCAGCACTCCATCTACCTATGGATTTTTACCATATATATACAGAAGATATTTATGAAAAGAAAATGGCTTTTTTCGATGTATTCATGGAACACCTGACGGAGTTGAAAACATTGGTGGATGTAGCTCATCAACTCGGACTATTCCAGCATAAGGATTTCCCTGCCATATTGGAAAGACTGGATTCCGTAGAGAGACAAATTAACGGATTCAGAAACAAGACCGCTAAAGTGCCGGTTACAGAAGGGTAACTGGTAAAGAGCGAAAGGTAAATAATAAGATAATTAGTATCTTTATGTCGCTTATCTACCGGTCTGATGACCGGTTAACAGACGATTGGGAAGAAGCCTTCCCACGGGATAAAAGGATAAGGTTGGCGTCCAACAACTATTGGAGTAGTTCAGAGTACTCTTCCAACAACGGCTGGAACGTGAACTTCAACAATGGCAACGTGAACAACAACAATAAGAACAACAACAATCGGGTTCGGTTCGTGCGGGATATGGAGATACTATCAATGACAATATGGCTAAATCTATCCGGAAGTCAGATGTTGATATGGGTGAACTGTATCATGGATATTGTTCTTGCAGGAAGCGGAAACGCAACACCCTACAGGAACAGGAATTTTCATTCCATATAACGACCACTCTACCAAAACTGAGGAATGAACTGCTAACAGAAACATACGCCCCATTACCGGCACGTACCTTTCTTATTACAAAACCCGTACTTCGTGAAATTTTCGCACCGGATTTCAAGGACCGTGTGGACCAGCATTTCGTATCTGAAAAGTTGGAACCTCTCTTTGAAAAGGAATTCATATACGACTGCTATTCCTGCCGTAAGGGGAAGGGAACCCTTTTCGGTATCAAACGATTGCAGAGGTTCATTGCCCAATGCTCCGCCAATTTCACAAAGGATTGTTATATCCTTCTTGGTGACATCAAAGGTTATTTCATGAGTATAGTCCGTGGAAATCTTTGGGAGAAACTGAAAGCGTTCGTGGAAGAAAAGTACCACAATAATGACAAGGAAAAGTTGCTATGGCAGCTTCATGTGTTCCTGTTCAATTCACCGCTGAACAATGTAGTGATTCGTGGAAACAGGAAATTATGGAGGGAGCTCCCTGACAACAAATCCGTATTCTCGTGTTGCGGAGCACCCAAACCATGCGATTATGACGGTGAATATACAGCGGATATGGATGTCAACAAGAAAGGTCTTACCATCGGTGCATTGCCTTCACAGATGCTCGGTAACTTCTACCTCTCTCCTTTCGACCATTTCTGCAAGAGCATGTTAAGATTCTATGGCAGATATGTGGATGATTTCTACATCGTTCATGAGAGCAAGGAATTTCTTCTGAACATCGTAAAGGTGTTAAAGGAATTCCTCAAATCAATGGGTCTTGTACTCCATCCCGACAAGATTAGGGTGTTGCATTACAAACAGGGAATCCCGTTCTTGGGTGCAATCATCAAGGGAAAGGCGTTATTACCAGGAAAAAGAATTCGTGGCGGGTTCCGTCGGGTATTACGGGATATTGACGAGCTTCCCGACTATATGAAGCACACCCACAAGATAGAGGATTATGTAAGCAGGATAAACTCTTATCTCGGTATGCTCAAGCACTTCAACGCAAGGAAGTATATCCGGAACATGATAGAACGGCATCCGAGAGTGAAATTCTTCTTCCATATAGAAGAAGACCTGTCCAAAGTCACTTCCATCCGAAAGATAATGGAAAAACAACATCAGTACGCTTGGAAGATAACCATGAGAAGGTATCATGAACAGTTCCGGAAAAGAAACGAATACAAGCCTTTCCTTAGCAGGAAAAGACTGTATGATTTTGTGTATTTTGAACTTTACGGAATCATGCCGTCATTGGAACATCAAAAATTAAAGGAAGAAGTGCCTTTTTTGATAACCAACCGGGCTTTCTTTGTGCGGAGAAACAAAAAAAGAAAAGCAAATGGAACATCTATCTTATTTCAAACTGGTATTGACGGATTTTATGGTGCAGCACCACCCGGATAAAATTGAAGACACGGAATTCATCAATGCAAGAAGCGGACTGGCTGAAGATGAATTCGAGCGTTGTTCGCACATGGGCATGAATGTTAATGAAGCGAAGCGTGAAGCCTTAATTGTCCTTTATAAAGACTTGAAATTCTCAGCCTATGATTTGGTGAAGGAAATTGTAGAAGAAGAATTTGATATAAATGACTACGAGAAACATGAATTCATCATGCAGATGATGGAATATACCAAAGAGGAATTCAAGAAGTTTCCGGACATTGATGACGAATTTCAGGATAGTGTCAATTACATGAAACTTTATTATCTCATTACCGGTTCTATCAAACTTTATCTGGAAAAATATGGCCTACAATAAGAAAACCGCACTCATAGCTAACATACATGCTATACAGAAAGCTTTTGAACTTAAAGCGGAAAATAGGAAAGCAAATGAAGAGGAACGGGAGATCCTAAAGAAATATACCGGATTCGGTGGGCTGAAATGTGTCATAGACACCAGACCTGTGAAAGACTGGAGCAAAGAAGACCAATCCCTTTACCCTGCCGTTGTGGAGCTGAATCGTATCATTGGAGTA
The DNA here is from genome assembly GCA_045579055.1 of Clostridia bacterium. Lineage (GTDB taxonomy): Bacteria > Bacillota > Clostridia > Monoglobales > Monoglobaceae > SIG440. The sequence goes on along the minus strand of JAZNLK010000101.1, from coordinate 4,798 downwards.
AACACGAAGGACGACAGAGAAAGAAAAGAATATATGGAAAGTGTAAAATCATCCGTTCTTACATCTTTCTATACTCCTGAATATTTCATCAAGACTTTGGGAGAAATTCTATCAAAGGCAGCACCTGGAGCAATACAGACCATGATAGATCCATCATCAGGAACAGGAAGATTCCTTCATGCGTTCGATGGAACCGAAACGGCGGACAAGTTGGAAAAGACTGCTTATGAAAAAGATATACTGACAGGACTCATACTTACATCCCTTGAACCGGAAACAAAAGTTAATATAGCCGGGTTCGAGACTATACCTGCTGCAGATATGGGTAAATATGACCTCGCCATATCAAATATCCCTTTCGGAGATTTCCGGGTGTTTGATCCGATACTATCCAATTCAAAGGACAAGGTGAAGAAATCTTCTACCCTTAAAATACACAACTATTTTTTTGTTAAAGCTCTGGATGCCGTAAAGGAAGGAGGTCTGATTGTATTCATAACATCAAGAGGTTTGGCGGATGCAAAGATGAACAAACCCATAAGGGAATATCTCATGCAAAATTCCAATCTTGTTTCCGCTGTCAGACTACCTGATAATCTGTTTGAATCCGAAGCAGGTGTGGAAGTAGGAAGTGACCTGATTATTCTTCAGAAGAACAGCCGGAAAAATGGAATGTCAGAAAAGGAGAGAATGTTCACGGAAACAAGGGAATGGGACGTACGGAAATTTGAAAACGGGCAGGAAGGAATTTACGGTATGATTTCACAAAACAGATATATCAATGGTGATTATCTGTTTTCACCGGTAGACTACCCTAACTATATAGGTGACCCTTATGAAACTACAGACAGATTCGGAAAAATAACTGTTAAGTTTGACCCTTGTGATGTGATTATTGCTGATGAATTGAAAGATATTGTTGATAGGGACTTCAAGGAAAAATACAAGAAAGAATTACTGAATCGGGTTAAGGTAAGCAATGAAAGGAAAGAAGATGACACAAAGAACGTGCTTGGAGGGGAAATCCTGTCTCTTTTTGACCTTTTCGGACTGACAGCGGAAGAAAGAACACAGATTAAGGGAACAGGAAAGAGGAAAAGGAAACAGAATACTGTACCTTTACAAAGCAATACAGGAAAAAGAGAATTCAACGGCACATGGTGGAGTAACCATTATCAAACCGGCATAACCGTAAATTATGAAGGACAGGTCGGTACACTTTCCATCGAAAACGGGAAATATATGTTTAACCCACATGAAAGAATATCACTTATCGAGAGAAATATCCTTTCATCCTATATTGCCATCCGGGACAAATACTGGGAACTTTTCGATTTTGAACATGAACATCAGATAGAAAACGAGGGATTCCGTCATATGCTGAATGATGCCTATGATTCTTTTGTGGAAAGATACGGTGGTCTCAGAGAGAAACAGGCTGCTCCTGTTATCATGATGGATCCAGCGGCGGATGAAATTCTTGCACTTGAGAGATACGAAAACGGAAAGAGAATAAAGGCAGATATCTTTTCTGAACCAGTCTCATTCCGTAAAAACAAGGAAGAAGAAACCATGACCGTTGAAGAAGCGTTGGCAGCTTCGCTAAACTTCAACGGAAAAGTTGATTTGACATATATAGGACATTATTCAAAGAAAAGCGAAGAAGAAATTCTCAATGCATTAAAAGACAGGATTCTATATAATCCGGTAGAAGATGAATGGGAAATCAGAAGCAGAATGATTGCAGGGAATGTCTATGAAAAGATAAATCAGTTCAAACCTTTCCTGATGGATGAATACTGCGAAAATTATAAGGAAGACATAGAAAACTCTTTGAAAGCACTGGAAGAAGGGAAGCCTGAAAAAATCCCCTTCGAGGAACTGGACTTCAATTTTGGAGAAAGATGGATTTCATGTGACATCTATTCTGATTTTGCAACGGAAATATTCAAGGTGCCGACAAAAATAGAATATTTTCCCGGACAGGACACGTTTACAGTGAAGATGAAAGAATATTCATCCGCTGCCCAATCTCTTTGGGGCGTGGAATGGAAACTGGCGGCGGAAGACATAATGCTGAATGCCATGTACAATACATTCCCGCAAATAACGAAAACAGTCTATAAGGGAAATGAAAAAACAAAGGAAGTGGATGCGGAAGCTACGCAACTGGCGGCAAGCAAGATACAGGATATGCAGGAAAGGTTCATAGAATGGCTTGATGCAAGGGATGTAAGGACAAAGGACGCTTTGGCAGATACATACAACGAAAGGTTCAACTGTTTTGTCAGGCCACATTATGACGGTTCCTGCCAGACTTTCCCCGGTCTGTCCTTTGACAAATTTGACTACAAGGAACTTTATCCGTCACAGAAAGATGCGATATGGATGATTAAACAGAACGGAGGAGGTATATGTGACCATCAGGTAGGTTCTGGAAAAACCATGATTATGTGTGTGGCCGCTTATGAAATGAAACGGATAGGAATGATACACAAACCGATGATCATTGCTCTGAAGGCCAATGTACACGAAATAGCGGATACTTTTCAAAAAGCGTACCCGAACGCAAAAATCCTTTATCCACAAAAGGATGATTTCACTCCCAAGAAAAGGGCAGCCTTGTTCAAGGATATCAAAAACAACAACTGGGACTGCATTATCCTTACCCATGAGCAGTTCAAGAAAATACCCCAGGCATTGGAAATCCAAAAGGAAATATTCCTCGAAGAAATCAATGACATAGAAGAATCTCTGGAAGTATTGGGAAAATCAGGCACTTCCATAAGCAAGAAGCTCATAAAAGGAATGGAAACAAGAAAAGAAAATCTTGCAGCCAAACTGAATATGGTTATCAATAAAATAAACGAGAATACAGATGACAACATTGATTTCAGAAGCATGGGCATTGACCATATTTTCGTCGATGAAAGCCACAAGTTCAAGAACCTCACTTTCAATACCAGACACCAGCGTGTAGCAGGTATCGGGAATACGACCGGTAGCGGAAAGGCACTGAACCTTTTCTTTGCTATCAGAGACATACAGAAACGGACGGGAAAGGATTTGGGAGCAACATTCCTTTCCGGAACAACAATAAGCAATTCCTTGACGGAACTTTATGCCCTTTTCAAATATCTACGGCCAAAAGCCTTGGATAAACAAGGTATAACATGTTTCGATGCATGGGCGGCCATCTATACACGAAAATCAACAGACTTCGAATTCTCCGTTACAAATAGCATCATACAGAAAGAACGGTTCCGTTATTTCGTCAAAGTTCCGGAACTGGCCATATTTTATAATCAAATTACGGATTACAGAACAGCCGACATGATAGGTATAGACAGACCTGAAGCTGAACATATTTTTATAAATATACCTCCTACTCCAGCACAACAGGAGTTCAACAAGACCTTGATTGAATTTGCGAAAACCGGAAAAGGGGAGTTACTCGGCAGGGGAAAACTATCCGAAACGGAAGAAAAGGCGAAGATGCTGATTGCAACGGATTATGCACGAAAGATGGCTCTTGACATGCGAATGATTGATCCTTACAAATATGCAGATGAAATAGACGGGAAAGTGGACTATTGTGTGAAAGAACTGTATAAACTATATTGTGATTTCGACCATTGCAAGGGAACACAGTTCGTATTTTCCGACTTGGGAACATATAAGGAAGGTGAATGGAACGTGTATTCCGAAATAAAGGAGCAGTTAGTGAGAGACTGCGACATCCCGGAATCAGAAATAAGGTTCATTCAGGAATGCAAGACGGAAAAACAGAAGAAGAAATTGATAGAAGACATGCAGGAAGGCAAAGTAAGAATTGCATTCGGAAGTACATCCATGCTCGGAACTGGAGTAAATGCACAGAAAAGAGCCGTTGCCGTACATCATCTTGATACTCCCTGGGTCCCGTCCGATTTGGAACAAAGGAACGGAAGGGCCATCAGAAAAGGTAACATTGTCGCAAAGGAATTTGCAGGAAACAAAGTAAAAATAATCACTTATGCAACGGAAATGTCCTTGGATGCCTACAAGTTCAATCTATTGCAGAATAAACAGCAGTTCATTACCCAACTGAAAAGTCAACAGCTTGGAAGCCGTTCCATGGATGAAGGTTCGATGGACGAAAATAGCGGAATGAACTTTGCGGAATATGTGGCCATATTATCCGGTAATACTGACCTCCTTGAAAAAGCGAAGCTTGACAAGAAAATCAAGCAGTTGGAAAAGGAACGGATGCTCTTTCAGAAAGACATTCTCTATACAGAAAGAAAATGCCAGTATCTTAAGGAAAAGAATGAATCACTGACAAAAGCATCAAATGACATGCACAAAGATTATAACTCCTTCCTTGCTTCAGAAAAGAACGGATTCAAGGATAGGGAAGGAAACAGTCTCTACGGAAAGGAAGTGGGAAAATATTTGAATGAACTCAAACATACAGGCAGTAACATTAACAATATCATAGTAGGTTCCTATAATGGACATGATGTATATATGAAAAAGGATGACTTCGGATATTACGGATTCGGCATTATAGGAAAGGAAAGCGGTAGGATGTACAGTACAAACAGTGGCAAAATTCCGTTAAGCCATGCGGATACCATTGGTTGGCTGGAGGACATAGGAAATTCCCTGGGGAAAAGGGCGGAATATATGGAAGATGAAATTGCCAAAAACAAGAAGAATATCCAGGAAATGACTGAAGGATTGCAAGGAAAGGTATGGGGAAAGGAAAAACTGCTTGCAGAAATGAAACGGGAAGCAAAGGAATTGGAACAAAAAA
>JAZNLK010000100.1:0-22420 GCA_045579055.1 Clostridia bacterium | reverse complement strand
ACGTTTTGAAGCCTTGACAGCGCGTTCAAATCTGCTCTGGTAGCCTTTAAACGCAACAGAACCGCCCCTTTATTTTTCGTAGATTGTAAGTCTTAATTTGTTAAAGGATTTTAAGATTTTTTTACAAACAAAAAGCACACCTTTCTGATGCACTTTAAGCTATGTTATTTATATACTACTTTAGTTCAATTTAACTGTCTGTTGTACCGATATTTTTTCGTTTGTGTTAAGCAATAAGGTAATAGCTATATCTCCCGATATAGAACGCATTACATCCGCCTTGAGTATGTCATAACACATACCATTTATTTCAGCTTTTTTTGAAGTTATTTTCCTAACTTTAGTATCAGCTTTACAATATACTGCTGTTTTACCATTGTGTTCAAACACATCTAATATAACCACACCTCATCACCTCTCTTTTATGTTTAATTTATCTTTTACACACTTTAAACTAATACCATTTTTTTGAGCCCTCTCGGCAGCATCTCTAAGTAGTACAAAACGTTCTCTTGTTGTAAGTTCAGGCGCAAATCGCGCTGCTCGTATACTGGCTTGAATTTCATCCAGCACCTCGTCCTCTTGTGCCCATCCCTTCAACACAGCCTCTCTATGTCCAACTATTTCATGAGCAATTGCACCCTTATTAGAAACACGGCTATTTGCCTTTTTTCTATTTATGTTGCTTGGATACACATCCGTACCAATATACAACATATCAAATTCTGAGCCATACGCTGTAAAATAGTGTTCTCCATAGCGTATTTGTTCTTCTGGCATACCAAGGCGTACTGCATATTTCGTATTCTCTTCAATTTGCTTAGCCGTCAATGGTTCTTCGTTTCTCAAACCATCAGTAGAAATTCTCTTTTCCTTTATTATACTACTATTTATTGATTTGTCAATACCTTTTCTATTCGCCCACGCCGCCTTAGATGAAACAGATTTACCAAAATTTCTTATTCCATTCTCAGTCTCCTGAGTGAATACCTGCAGTCTGGAAGAATCATAATATAAATCCGTCTGCTTGCAAAAGTCCTTTAGCCTTGCTTCCTGCTTCTTTAACCGCACAGACCGCTCCGAAAATGACATTTTCAGTTCATTTTTCAACTCGTCCGTTGTTGCATTCTTCATTGCTTCATCAAGGACAACAAGCTCACGTTTTGAGGCCTTGACAGCTCGTTCAAGTCTGCTTTGATAGTCTTTAAACGCAACAGAACCACCCCTTTGTTTTTCGTAGATTGTGAGTTTTAAATTGTTAAATGGTTTTGAGATTTTTTACAAACAAAAAGCACACCATTTCAGTGTGCTTACTTAGTGCTTTTTAAAAATCAAATTTCGATTTAATTAATCCTATTATTCCCAAATCATCTCCGGTGTATTTTTCTATACCCATTATATCCAATGCAGCAGTACTGAAATCTGAAATAGTATGTCCTGCGATTAGAGAATTGTCGGTTTTGAATTCTTTTAGTTTTGTTGTAATTTCATCATTAACCAAATTAGATTTTACGCACTCTACAATTCCGTTGAATTTATAAAATGAACCTTTTTTATTCAAATTATTTAAAACCTCATTCACCCAACAATTCCCTCCTTCTTTTTTCTTTCAATCCTTCTAATCTCTCAACAATATTAGGTAAATCATACTGTTTTGCTAATGATATTTCAACATCATAAGCATTTACTTCAAACTGTATAGCTACATCTTTTTCCATAAAGTTTCTAAACCCAAGCCACCCAGTAGATTCGTCATCCAAAACATGACGTTCTTCATGTTTAAATGCACTATAACTTGCCTTTTTATCAATTACTATTTGTCCCGGCTTGCCCGATATAGGACTTGGTTGATATGCCATAACCCCATCTTTAAAAACAACCTCAACGCCTTTAGTTTTAAAACTTTTCAACATTACTTCAATTTCTTGCTTATTAGAATCAAATGCTGAACCAAATACCTCACGCATTGGATCATCTTCAGTAAGAAAGGCTTTTTTTCTTATTATACTACTTTTAGCAGATTTGTCAATAGCTTTCTTGTTTGCCCATACTGTCTTGCTCGAAACAGATTTGCCAAAATTTCTTATTTTATTTTCAGTTGCTTGTGTAAACACACTAAGCCTTGAGCTATCGTAATACAAACCCGTTTGTTTACAGAAATCTTTAAGCTTTGCTTCCCGACTCTTGAGTTTAGCTGCAATATTATTGAATTCAGTATTAAGCTCTACTTTTAAACCATCAGTTTTTGTATTTTTAAGTGCTTCGTCAAGGGTTACAAGTTGTCGCTTACTTTCTTTTATTCTGCGTTCAAAAATTCTTTGTTTTTCTTTAGCTTGCCACTCCGGCATTTTTTGACCGTTGTATTCAACAGTTTCATTTTTCATTTCCTCAAGCTGTTCATCGGTATACTTCCGCTTTGATATTCCCTCAAAGAACATAAACCAATTGTGCCTGCAATTTGCTCCTTTGAAGCCGGTTACTGTCCCATAGCCAATATCATCAAGGCTCAGATATCCGGGCTTTCCGCTTCGACTCACAAGCTTTCCCTGCCACTCTGCGTGCTTTGGTCTTGCTCCCGAATGTGCCGAAAGTTCCATAACGTCGCATTCCATTTCATCGGCACGCATTTCCTGAAGCTGACCTGCAGTCTGACTGACACCTGTGAGAACACTTCGGCGAACTGCCACATCAAGCTTGTCCACCCAGCCTGAAGGATAAACAACATTGACACCCTTTGCCCCTGCCTGCAAGCATGCATTTCTTATCGCTGTGTTATAATCAAACGCACCGCTTTGAACCTGCATAAGAGCCAAATCGCAGGCTTCGATATAGGAGGCTTGCGATGTCAATGCCGTAGTTTTTGTGAGATTTATTGCTTCAGTTGAGGTCTTTGCCAAGGATGCCGCCCAGGTCTGTTGCATTGACGGTGACAGCTTTTTGAACTCCTCCGGGTCAAAGCCTGCCTTTACAATAACTTCCTCATCATAGTCAAATACTGTTGTTTCAGCATCCTTAAAAGCTTGTTTTATTTCCTCTGCTTGCCGTTCAGTAATCTCACTGAGTTCTTTTATTATGTCATCAAACAAAAGCCCCGACTGCTGTAATTTTTCTGCCTCCCATGCGGCAGAATCTGTCACCGCCGTCGGATTCTTCACAAGCCTGCGTGCGATATCTCTGAGGATTATTTCCTGAAGCTGTTTGTGAACCTGAAGGGAATTCAGTATATATTCGGTTGTGCCGGGAAACATCATACCTCAGGCACTCCTTCAAACTCATTTGATATATTTTTCTTTGCGGTTGCCTCATCCTCGCCGAAATACCACATACGGAATTCCCATTTTGTCATAATGCCGGCAGAGACAAGAGCCTGCTTTTCCGCAAATTCCGCCTTTCGGTCAGCCACAATACTGTCGTCAAATTCAAATGATACCTCATACTGTCCCATAGGTGCAAGGTTGTATAAGCTACACCACACATCCATAGCATAAACAAGGTCTTCCAGGGCAACCTTGAGAGCCTTCTGATTGTCACACACCGTCGCATAGCTTCTCTGCTTGGAGGCTTTTATCTCCTCAGCAGTCTTGTCTGAGTTCTGCACGTCCGAAAGTGTTCCATAAGCCAAACCGCAATTGAATTCAATCTGTCTGAATATGCGACTGAGCCCGTCAGCCAACTCCTGTCCTCTTAAAGTGGGTGTCCATTCCTTGAAGAAATCCACATCATCAACTTCGAGGGTTCTATATAGTTTTTTATTCGGCAGCTGCGGCCGTCCGTCTTTATCACGTCTAAATGCCAAAACATTGGCAATCAGAGCACGTTCTCCGCTTTCAAACTCCCACAAATAACGTTCAAACTGTTTGTTCGCCTCATCAATCAATCCCACTGCATTGGAATACACGGATACTCCCAGCGGGGACCTTTCGTCTACCGTATTTGCAATCGCAGGCTTAAAATATCCAAAAAGCGGTTGATTCACATTCCCGATTGTCATTTCTTCTGCGAGATTTGCCCAGTTATCCACCGAAGATAGTGGTGTTTCGTTCCCCAAAGTGCTTTCATTCTGGCTCTGGTAAGCCTTATTCGATATTGTGTAGGCTTTATCCTTTAATTCGTGCCGTTCAAGACGTGTGTAGTATGTTGTACCCTTCACAATCCGCTCCACAAATACTGCGGCAGTTATCTTTCCCGAATTGTCAAAGTGCAAAGGAAAGAATGAATCTGAGTGTATAAAATCAACAGCAAGTTCGTTCCCTGACACATAAGGCTTGAAAACAAGCCCACCTTTTGCACACCCATATTCAAGCGGTGTTCTGATATCTTCAACAACATCCGTGTATTTTTTATTCAGGAAGTCCGCCCTCTTGCTACCTGTTATTGCAGACTTCAATTCAATTGATACCAGTCTCGCCATTTCTCCCGAAATTGCCGCCGGCAGATTCAAGTTTCCGCCATTTATGTACATATCCGCCCAGAGCCTTATTGCCTGAGCCATTTTGTCGGACACGGCAATATCTTCACGGATAGCATTCTTCACCGTTCCCTTATCAAACACCACACTTCTCACTCTCCTTAAAAAACTCTTTATTCCCTCAAACATATTACATTAACCTCTTCTTGAAAATCGTATTGCACATATACCGTATATCATCCATTGCGTGGTCGAATTCTTTGATAACCTGATCCTTTGCCGACTTTTCATCCCAACGGTACACGCCAAATTCCCGAATACTGTCCTCACAGCTTTTGTCAAAAAATATTTTATCATTCTGAAGCATTGCCCCGGTCACTCTGATTCCGTCAATAACATCGTTATTCGCTTTGCGAACCGTAAATTTTCCGTGTCTGCGAATTGTCTCAATGAAACTTGCGGCAGAAGGGTCAACAACAACGGCTGTAATCTGTTTGTCCCCTGCCAGTTCTTCAAGCAACGAATAATACTCTTCATCCGTCAGCTGCTTCTTTTTCTTCTTGCTGTCATAATAAACTTCTTTGAGCCTGACAGCTCGCTTATCTCCTTCCAACCTCCACAATCCCATACTGCACGGATTTATTGTGCCGTAATCGATAGAAATGTAGTATTCAAAGAACATATCGGACAAAGCTTCATATTTGTCCGGAACGTGCCTTTTTTTATCAAACATAGGATAGACAAGACCTTCTGCAATAACCCACAAGCCACGAATGTATCTGTCATAAAAAACACCAGTGAATAACGATTCAGCTCTTCTGATTTCATCTTCGCCCAGTATCGGATTATCACTCATAAGAAAATGCAGATGCTTATACTCTTTTTCTTTGTTACTCAACCATTCTGTATAAAACCAATGATTGGGACTCTCGGGGTTGCAATTAAACCATAATTTGGCTTTTTTATATGACAATGTTCTTGCTATTGCTTGGTCAACAAAGGATTGCGGCATCAATGCGACTTCATCAAATAATACACCGGCAAGGGTTAAGCCCTGAATCAACGCATAAGAGCTTTCATCCTTACCGCCAAACAGATAAAAATAATTCTCTTTTTTTCCACATCTAACAGTCAACATTCTGTTGCTGAGCTTGTAGGAAATCATAAACGGCATACCTTCAATCTGCTCAAATGGTCGGAGAATATTTCGCTCTGCATTGCTTACTGTTTTCCCGCAAATAGCAAAATTTGTTCGGTCAAAACTATTCATAGCCCACAAAACAAACGCAAGAGCCATAACAATTGTTTTCCCACTTCTTACCGCTCCGTCACATATCAGCGTTTCTTCATCACTATAGGCAAATTTAAGTATTTCCGCTTGCTTTTTGGAAAACTCGTTAATCTCCATTTGTTACCGCCCTTTCGATTGCATTAAGCAGATTTTTTTGCTTTTCTTCCTCTGATGTAGTTTCCGGTTCTGCTTTATCCTTCCAGTTACACCAGTTTTTTAACGCAAATATAATCATCGTGACATTGTATACCCCGATACTTGCACCCCTAGAAAGTAGGTCTCCTCGCATTTCCTCAAACTCTTTTTTTATATCTGCCCAGTATTCATCAAAACACCGTCTTATTGTGTGATATGAACACTCTTTTTGCTCATTAACATATCTGTAAAACCCAAAGAATGTCGGGGTGTCCTTTTCCCCATTGTCCTGCTTGTCATATATGTGATTCATATAACCAAGTACATAATTTTTAAATTCTTCTTTTTTGAACTTTTTAGGTTGTCCTGCCAATCTTCACCACCACTCTTTTCTATACGCTCCCTCCGTCCTCATCCGCCGACTATTTGCTTTCGGCACACAAAAAAAGACACTCCGAAGAATGTCCTTGAATTATTAAAATATTTTACTGTATCATTTTATCACATTACCACCCTGAACTACAATGAACTAATTAAAAAATTTTAAATTTTTTTCAAAAAAAAGCTTGACTTTTGCGTACGCATATGTTATAATAAGTTCAGGAGGTGAGGAAATGGCAAAGAAAAAAAGGAAAACAATCAACGCAACCCTTCAAAACGCATTGATTGATTTCCTAATCGGATTTCTGCTCTTGATAATCGACAAGATTATCGATTAAAGCAGGTAAGGGTGGGGTTCCCACCTCACCCTTATTATATCCAATTTTATGTTCTTTGTCAATAGATTATGCTAATAAAACTTGGTATCTTCTTCATAGTTATCGGCATAGCAAAGGTCATTTATTGGGCAATCAAAAGGAGGCTGTAGTATGCCAAAAATGGGCAGACCATTAAAATCAAGCGAGCCTAAAACAGTTAGTTTGCATTTACGTATCACGAAAAGCGAATCAGAACGTATACAAAAATGTTCTGAACAATTAGGACTTAACCGCACGGAAACAATAATGCAAGGAATCAAAATGCTTGAAAAAGAACAAAAACAATAAAAAGAACGCCCGTCTTTCCGACCAAAGAATGTCCGAGCGTTCAACCACAACCCAAGAGGATTGTATATTTATAATAACATATCCTCTTGGGAAAATCAAGATTTTCAGGAGGTATTTTAATGAAAACATTAAAAGTAAACAATCAAGTATTATCAATCAAGGAATATAACGGTAATCGTGTAGTAACATTCAAGGATATTGACACTGTACACGGCAGAGCAGAAGGAACAGCAAAAAGAAATTTTATTACACATAGCAGACGTTTTGTCGAAGGTGTTGACTATCATAAACTGCAAAAGGACGAAATTCGTACTTTTGGAATAAACAGTCCAAGAGGCGGAATCGTAGTCACCGAATCAGGCTATCTGATGCTTGTTAAATCATTTACAGACGACCTGGCGTGGGACGTGCAGAGAACCCTTGTAAACTGTTATTTTAAGCAAGTTAAAGAACAGCCGAAGCTTGAATCGCCTTATGAGTTCGTGATGAAATATTACAACGGTGAACCCGTTGTCACACTCAAAGATATCGAGTTCAAAACCAAAATAAATGCAGCAACACTTAAATGGCATATTGAGAAGCTCACTCTTGGTAAAGACTATTTTCTTTTGAGCGGCAACGAGCTTGCAAAGTTCAAAGACGAAAACCCCAAAGTCAACACAAAATTCATCAGCAGTCTGCTTGTTATAAATGAATTAGGATTTATCAAGCTTGCAAGAATGCTAAAACAACCAAAGACTTGCATAGAGTTTAAGAAGAAAGAAGTTAAGACGGTCTACCCAACACTAAAATATGCAACCATAACCTGTGTTGACACTCCCGAAAATCCACAAGCGCAAAAGCAAATCAATACCATAAGCCAACAAATAACCGCATTACAGTCCGTTATTCAGCTTTACAACCGTTACATAACAGTTGATGACCGAGAACACTATGCCAAAGTTTTAGATGATGTCAGCAGTCAAATTTCAAGCGGAATAATCAGCTTAATTAGAATGCCTGTCAAAACAATTGAAAAAATCTATTGATTTTCGCAGCGAGAGATTTGTCATATCTCTCGCTGTTACCTTTTTTAAAGCCTTTTTATGCAAAGTATAAACCCACCGTTCACTACATTCCATACTCTCAGCAATCTTCTCCCACGTTTCACAATTTATGTAGTAGGCAATAAGAACGGCTCTGTATGTGGAATTTTCAAGTGTATTTATACATCGAATGATTTCAGCTTTTACCGCCATCAATTCACCAATGCGTTCACTTATCAAGCTATCAAGTTCAACATATCTGAGGAACTTTTCTTCAGTCGCATTTCCGCCACCTCCCTGAACACGTTCAAGCGAGGTATCAACCGCTCCGCCGCAAGCTTGTGCAAAGGCTTCTGTTTTTGCTTTCTCCAACTGTTTTATCTCCGCATCAAGCCTGCGGCCACGGCGTAACCAATCTTTAACATCTTCCATAACCGTTCTTCACTCCTCTCAACTGTTTATTTCCTACATAAAATCAATCCCGGTTTCATCCCTTAAAATCGTTTTTCATTTCCCCCTCATACGTTTCCGTCTCACACAGAGAGTTGTGGGGTAGCTTATTGAGGGTGGGTGTCAGTTCTGCAAGAAGGTTGTCGATGTGACATTTTATTACAGTCCCGGGCAGTTTATCAAAGCCCAAAATACCAGTCAACCTCTCCGCAAATTCCTTGTATACTTCAACCTTCACCTGTTCTATGTATTCCAATAACTCTTCAAGTGTAGGTTTCTTCTTTCCCTTGAACATACTGAGCTTTTCTAAGCCTGTCCAGAACTCATTGATAATTGATTCTATGTCCTGATACTTCTTCAGGTGCATTTTGAGGGAATTTGCCGCACTTCTCATTGATTTAAGTTCAATCTTGATGTCAACAACTTCCTGTGCCGCCTTTACTACTGCTTTGCTCTTTTTCTCATTTTCAGCCTTTAGGCGGTTGATGATGTCAAGAGCAGATTCCATTAATGCATTACAACATCCTCCATTCCCTTGCTCATATGTAATATTCTGACAAGGACAATCTTCACAATCATTTCCATTTTCTGACTTACAACACTCCAACGCCTTTATAACTTGTTCATCTGTTAATCTTTGTTTATCCATTCTCAACCTCTCCCTTCGGTGGTTCGGGTAAGGGCATCCAACACTTGACAAATGTCCTGAAATAATTATGGTTTTTATCCTTATCCCAACCCCATTCTCCAGTAGATAATCCGCAACATCTTCCACGTGGCAACTTCCATTCGTTGCCTGTTCCATAAGCTCTATCAATCTTTCACGTTCGTTCATCCTCATCCTCCTTATACCTCTCCGAGCATTTCGGCTCGATAATTCAAAACGGTAAATCATCAGGAAGTTCCATCTGAATCCAGCTATCTATGTCTTCCCAACCATATTTTTTATCCGGGTCGCCATAGAGCATTGACATTATCCGTTTTGATTTTTTTGAATATATTAACTTAACCGGGTCTTTTGAGTTTATCAAAACCCCCGTTAATCTGTTTTTTGTAATAACCAATTCGCTGTCGTATTCGTGGCTGTCCTCTGCTCTGCTGTAATTCATAACCACATCTACACGGTTGGTAATATCTGACGAACCCGAAACATCATCGTTTGTAAATTCCAACCTTGATTTCTTCGGATGAGCCACAAGCACAACCGCAACATTATATCTAGTCGCCAGCTTCTTCAAGCTATGTACAAACTTGCTTTGTGCCCGGTATAAATCATCCCTTGTATCAACCTCCAAGGCTGTCATAAGGTTGTCAATACATACTAGATTGATTGCATACCGCTGAATCGCATGCTCGACCGTTTCAAGAAGGCTTTCAAATTCATCCTCACCATCAACTACATTGTTGTCATAGATAAATGCTTTATCTGAATACCAAAGGCTTATTTGTTCTGCCTTATCATCAGGAAGCACATACCATTCATCACCAAACTTGTTTTTGTTTGTCGTAATGTTATTCCCACCGGCTAATTGAAAATCAAGCCAACTCTTGAAGTGATAATCAGCAAGCTCTCCTGAATATGCCAAAACTTTATGCCCTTGATTTAGTGCCTCTGCTATTATTTGTGACATAAACGTTGACTTACCTTCGCCACGTTTTCCTGTCAAAAGAATAACTTGACCGAAATACAAACCTCCAATAGCTCTGTCAATTTCAGTTATTCCGGTTGTTATTTTGGGAAGGGTCGAAAGGTCAACCTTTTCCACGTCTGAGAGTCGTTTAATTCTTTTCACCGGTTGAACAACAGCAGAATCTACCGCCTTAACAAGAGCCTCTGCTCCGAACTTCCGCAAAATGTCATTTGCGTCCTTTTCACCCAAGTAATACTCCCTTTGCACAACTTCAAGTTTTGGCAATCTACGGCTAAGCTCATCAACAAGAGTAATTTTCCCCTTTTCGCAATCGCCCATCACAACCACACGTTCAAACCGCCGAAGCCACTCCCAGCAGTTGGACACCCAAGTAAAACCCATTGCCCCTGTTGGAACGCTGACCGCATTCTTTATTCCTGCCGTCGCAAGAGATAAGCTGTCAAGCTGACCTTCGGTTATAACAAGCCTAGTGAAATCCTCACATTGAGCCATACCAAACAGAATCGGCATTGTGTTAGTTTCGCACCATTCTTTGTTTTTATCTCTGCCCTTCTTGAAATTAGTTTTGCGGTATTTGACAAACTGCAAGATGTTGTTCTCGTCGTAGAACGGAAATACAAGAATATTCTCATCGTCCTTTTTGGTAGTAATCTTGTACTTCTCTGCAACCTCTGCACTTATCCCTCTGGATGCCAAGTAATCAATAGCCGACTTTCTGACGGTAACAGGTCGTTGCGGAAGTTGTCTGTATTCCTTGCGTCTGCCATCATCGAAATCAAGCTTAAATCCAAAGTCTCTTGCAAGCTCTACAAAGTGACCTTGTTTGCCACAGCTTGCCCGGAAGCAGTTAAAGGCCCCTGTCTTCAAATTGATTGAAAAAGTGAATTGGTCATTTCTGCTGCAACAGTAAGGACATTGTTTAAACCAAAGCTCCTCCCCCTTCTCCTTGAAGTGTGCTCCGATAGATGCCGCAAAAGCAAATACATCATTCCTGTTCATTTCGTATGCCATAGTTTAACTCTCCCTTAACTTCTTCAATCGGTCGCTTCGCTCTTCGGGTGATTCATCAAGCGGTTGCATCTTGCTGGGTGACAAATCGTAAAAAGGATGCGAAGCAGAATCGCCGTCAGGCATTATATTCTTTTCTTCTTTACTTCTTTCTTTCTTATTATGTTGTCGCTCGCTTGTCGCCTGCTTGTCGTTTTGCTTGTCGTTTTGTGAGCGTTTTGTTTGTCGCTCCTCTTGGTAGTCATTCCATCTAACTATTGATATTA
Source organism: Clostridia bacterium (assembly GCA_045579055.1). GTDB lineage: Bacteria > Bacillota > Clostridia > Monoglobales > Monoglobaceae > SIG440. Next base: position 11,139 of record JAZNLK010000100.1, on the reverse strand, counting down.
CTGAAAATCTTGAATGCTTTGACCTTGTCACTTCGTTTGACGTTTCAAGGTGCTCTAACCCTGTCCGAATTTGCCTTGTTGTCAAACCCAGCTCTTTTGCAAGAGTAGCCACCGAAGCAACCCTTGAACCCTTGGGAATATCAACACCCATATATTTGCTGTCCTTGATTTGCACCGTCAAAAGGAGGTGAAAAAAAAGCCTTGCCGTGTTGGCATCCTGATACCATTCCCACGAAAGAACTTTACGAAACATCTTTATGTAACCCTGTTCAAACATTTTAATCAACCGCCTTTCCCAGAAGCTCCTCACGAGCACTGTAATATAAAAGCCCATATATGAGTTGCGGCGTATTTGACTTCTTGCAGAATATAACCGTCACATTAAACCTTGTTTGCCAAGCAAACAGCGAAGCAAGCAATGCCTTTGATGATAATTTACTGCGATAATTCTGCAAATAAACATCTTCCCAACTTGCTTCCTCTATGACAAGAAACACCTTTGTCCCAAATGCCTTAGCTCTCAAAAATTCACGTTCAAATCTGTTTCGGTCAGCTGTAAGATTGGCACACAGCTCATCCAGATTATGCTTGCGCTCAACAACGAAGGAACGTTCAAAGGTTCCTTCGTCAATCTGGCAAGCATAATCTCCTATATCGAGCTTGCGAGGCTTATATTCAATGTTTTTCTTGTCAAAAAAATCGGTTATATGACAGTTTTGCTGCTCTCTGGTATCAACTACCACAGTGAGCCTTTTTAATTCGTCTTTCAATGTTTTTTCTGTCCAAATCTTAACCATTCCTTACCTCGCTGTTTGTCTTATTCCCAAGGCATATCATCATCCGTCTCAACCGCTTCGAAATCGGTTACTGTTTGTCTTTCAGGCATTTCGCCAACCCATGCCGGGAGTTTGTCTGCCTTGTCCTGCTTGATAAACCAAGCAACCTTCAGATATCCGTTTTCATCCTCTTTGAGCTTTGCAGCACCAACAGCACCAATCCAACCAACAAAGTTGAAGTCACCTTCGTCAATATTGAAGCTGTCGAAAAGCTCCGTCATATTTCTGTTAAACCAATCATTTTTCACGATATAGTGCTTGATTTTGATGTTGCTGCCGTTAGGCTTAATGGTAACGGTAATCATTGGATTTCCGCTTGATTTTGAGGTACCTTCCTCAACGTCAACAATCTCTACTCTGTAATCTCCTGCTTCCAGTCTGGGAGTTTCCTCTCTTTTATAATCATTCCAGTTTGACATATTCTTTTACTCCTTTGTGTTTATTTTATTTTCCATAAATTACAAAAAACATCGACAAGGTTTTCCTTGTCCAAAAAATTCATAAACTGACGGATTTTAACTTCTATGGGTTCGACCTCATCAGGTCGGTATGCTTCCTTATACACATACTTTCCGTCACAAATAAGATATTGAAATTCGTATGCCTCCGGCACCAGTTCAAAATACATAGGGTGCTGTGGAGAATCAAGATATTTGCCTACTTTATAGGTCTTGCTAAATTTCGTGTCAAAAATAACGCCTGCTTTCAAAAAATCTAAAACACCGTGCAGGACAAACGGAACACCGTCAACGGTGATATCTTTAAAAACCGTTACCTGCTGCTGGGAACCATCCAAGATCGGCAACAACTGTGATATTGGTTCGGACCATTCTAGGCTCATATCTAACTCCTGACCGTCAAGGCAAGCATTGATGATATTTTCAAACTTTATACCGTCAAGCATTGCCTTTGTTGGTGGATTCTTTTTGCGGTTCAGGGTGTCGAGAAAATCCGTCCACCCCGAATCCGTTTTGTATACATATAGCCAAGAATTAAGTAACGTTTGGGTAATTCTAAACCTTGTATTCATAAGTTTTTGTTCCCTTGTTGTAAATGATGTTCAACTCATCCAGACGTTTCTTAAACATCGCTTTCAGCTCTGCAAGGCTTGTAAGTGCGTGATTCAAGTTATTCAATTCGGTTTGCTTTGCGGTTACATCTTCAGGGTTTTCAAGAGAGTTTATAATCTTTATTCCTTCTTCCATTGCGGAATCATAAAGTTTTTTCTGTCCCGAAAGAGCTTCCGTCTCTGCTGCTATGTTCCGTTTCACCGTTTCAAACAACCGAGCCAGAAAGTCATTTTTTTCTCCATCAGCAAGCTCCGGTACTTTGACAAGTCCTTTGATGCCGTAAGCTGATTTTGCATTGTAGTTCATCGTGGGAGTAAATCCAAGCATTCTTTCACCATTCACAATGTGTAAGTGTGCACCTAAATCCGCAGGCTGCCATACAAGAGTTCTTGCAGCACCCTCGCAGACGATGTTATAAAAGGTTTCGTCACCTTCTTTTTCCTTGCTCTCGTGAAACAAAAATACAACATTGAATTTCTTTCGAAGCTCCGCAGATAGTCTGATGAACTCTGACTTTACAACACCGAACCCCTGAAGGCTTATGCCTCCGCTTGCCTTGCTTGCCTTTTTGTCGATACGCATCGCCCACTCTTTCAAACATTCAATCAAAGCTCCGCAGGTATCAATTACAATTGTTTTATATTTTCCTTCTGCTTCCTTAATGTCTACAAGCATTTCTTCGTATGTCTTGCAAACTGAACTGTCCTTTCTGTGTTCGGGCTTAACACGGCTCATACCCTCGTCCGCATCAATCAAAAGTACATCCGGGGCAGATAATGCAAGAGTTGTTTTGCCAACTCCCGGAAGACCGCTGATAATCATAATAATATTTTTGTTACTGAAATCCATATTTTCAGGTTTTACAATTGCCATTTTTGTTAATTCCTTTCTTTTTTATTATATTTGCCACTTTTCAACCAGTTTCTTACGTTCCGCTTCATATTCGGCAACAGTCAGATTCGTGCTCCAAAGCTGCCTTTTTTCGGCTTCATAGTGCCTTAACCTTTCTTCGTAAGACATTGTTTCGATATTTGCCATAACTAAACCTCACTTTCAAGCCATTTAACAATACACTCAACGCAATTGCAATCATCGGACACATTGCCCTCTTCGTCCATATATGGACAAGTTGCAACTGCTTTGCAAATCTCATTAGTTGTAAACTGCATTTTATCAATTCCTTCAGCCAATTCCTGAACATTCATGCTTTTTATCTGTTCAAACTTTGTCATAACTATACCTCCATATATCTACCATGATGCTTATCCTGACATTCTTCCGAACAAAAGCACCGCCCAAAAACGTCAAACATGTAATCATCGTCCTCGTCAATCTCCGAATTACAGTAGATGCACCGGCAATTCAGCACGTCTCTGCTGCCGAATCTCTCTGCCCGGAGTATCTCCGGGTGTGTCAGACTTAACATCTTGACATTCCTCGCTTTCTTTGGTATAATTGTCTAAAGGTTTTTTCTCAGTTAAACCGCTTGAAGTCGTTACGGTTGCAGCCGTATCGGCTTCTTTCTTTTTCTGACTGTATCGCCGGTTATATTCCTTGACTTTGTCCTTATTTTTCGACCGCCATTCTTTCTGATACTCTTTTAATGCCTCTTTGCGTTCTTTTTCTGCATCGAGTGCAGCCGAAGAACTTTCGATTTTTCTTTTCTTCTGAGCCATTCGCCTATCTCTCTGCTGTGCAAGCTGTCTTAGCCATCTCTCTTCTCCCATAGCCCGAACAGCTTCTTGAATTGCAAATCCTCTTTCTGTCGACATCTTTCTCCACCTCCTTACAATCACATTTCTCCCCCGGATCTAACGCTGCTCCGCAGTATGGACACTCCGTGTAGTACATTTTCTTTTCTCCTTCCTTTCGAATATCACTGGAGCCAACAACATAGTCAGAACAACCGCCGCTGTCGAATCTCCGTCATAGGCTCCAAGTATGTAAGCACTAATCAGGACTATAATTACCATTAACTTCATTCTTTTTCACCCCTTCTTTTGTACCTTTCAACCGCTTGTCCGCATTTATCAAGACTGTTATGACAATGGTCAATACAACTCTTGTTCTTTGGGCATACATTGCAACATCCTGATGGATAGTTACAACGCTTGGTTGCCAGATTACAGCTGACTCTTAATGTTCCCATCACTCATCACCGCTCCCAACAAAATAAACCTTCACCGAACCTTCAGCTTCTTCAAGCATCCAGTCCCTGAACACATAAAGCGGAATTTCATCGCCAAACCTCAGATAATATCCTCCGTCAGCTGTAACTTCCTCAACCACTGCAGGACTTCCGCAATACCGGTTCATATCCTTGACAAACGAATTACTCAGCTTGTCCTTTTCATAAAGGTTTCCGTTATGGTCCTGAAGAACTCTTTCGTCTTCAAGCATTTCTTGCCACGCCCTTACAAAAACTTTATCATTCTTTTTAAACATCAAAATCACTCCTTTCTGAATAACTCTTACGCCAACCCCAGCTTTTGAAGTTTAGCCCTGTTCCTTTCCAGCTTGTCAATATTCAAGCCCCAAACTTCGTACGCCACTTCGGTATTAACCGTATGCCGTCTGTGTCTGACCGTTCCACGCTTTGCCATTTCTTCAAGTACAGCATTTTTCATTTTGGTTATTGTGCTTGAAGATGCTGTTTCGAACAATTCCTTTATATCGTGACTATCCAGTTCGTCATTCTCGTAATAAAGACGAATTGCCGTATCAAGGCTTGTGATTTTTTTGATTCTCATATTTCACCCTCCTTTCTTGCGTTTTATTATTTTTTGTGCTATAATATGGCTCATCAATAACTATAGGAGAAATTTATATGTTCATTTCGGTCACTGCCCAAAAAATACTTGAAACCGCTACAAAAAACTTTACACTAAATGCTCCCAAAGTATGTCCTCATTGTGAAACATCATATAATCCTCATGCTTTATCAGCATTTTACATTAAAATACCATTTACCCAAAATGTATATACTCACAGAGTTTTTGTGACTTATTTTTGTTCTGCTTGCGAAAAATGCTTTCAAGCAACCTACTTGACCGACACTAAGTCCAATACAATTCTTGAAAGTATTGCACCAACAGCTTTCCATAAAATTGAATTTGATGAATACATTCAAAACATCTCACCTAAATTCTGTACCATATACAATCAAGCCTTAAAAGCAGAAGCCGACGGGTTAAATGAAATTTCTGGTATAGGTATGCGCCGTGCATTGGAGTTTCTTGTAAAAGACTTTCTCATTTATAAGAATCCTAAAGATGCTCCTGATATACAGAAAAAATCATTATCAAAGGCAATAGATTCAATTGAAAACAAACAAATTAAACTACTATCTAAAAAAGCTGCTTGGTTAGGAAACGATCAAGCTCATTATGTAGCAAAACATACCGACAGAGATACTGAAGATTTGAAAAAACTCATAGAAGCAACAAAATATTTTATATCTATGTCATGTATTTTGGATGATGCCGAAACTATTCAGAAGACTTAGCATCATCTAAAGCGATTTTTAAATTAAAACAACTCAAGTCGTGCATCGCTTTATTAAGTGCTTGCTCAGCTTTTTCTGTGTCTTTTAATAATTGATTAAAATCCTCAAGATTATTAACTGATAATCTCAACATATTTCCGTCCGAATCAGAAGCTGAATCATCAAAAACAACTTCCAAATCAAAGCAGTTTAGATCATATAGCTTTTTACGAAAATTTTCTTTGGCGTTTTCTGCGCTCTCTATCAACACATTAAACTTCTCAAAATTTTTAATTGATAAATGCAATACATTTTCATTCCAATATGAATCCATATTATCGTAAACCCCTTTCATAACTATCCTCCTCGCTTTGTATCTTAATCCTCACTCATCATTTCTTGCATTTACTTCTTTCTTGTGATATAATCACCTCAAAGGAGGTGATCAAACGATGAACTTAGATGATTTCTTGTCTCACCAAGGCATACAATACAAAATTATACGTAACAACACTATTATCGCTAACGAAATTAAAGGTCTTCCCAATCACGAAACAAATACCAATAAAAAATATATTGGTTTCAAGCCAACCGTTGACATACAATATGGCGATTGTCTGATTGGTCCAACCGGGCAAAGAATATATGTTGTTGATACAGACGTTGCATATTTTGGCGGAGAACCTTTTCAACTAAAAGCCTATTACCAAACCGAAAGTGAACACCTAAACCCAGCATCAAATCAAAATGTAATTTATAACATTAGTAACGTAAGCAGTTCGGTGATTGGCACAGGAAATGTCGCTACAATTTCATACACAGAAAATTTACAAAATCTAAAGAAAACAATAGAAGATGTTGGATCTCCCGATAAAGAAGAACTTCAACAAATTATTTCTCTGTTGGAATTAGTTGTAGAGGATAAAATACCCGCCAAAAAAGGCTTATTATCAAAATTCAGAGACATATTAGCCAAGCACTCTTGGTTAATACCACAACTCACAAAGATTATGCTTGATTGGATGACATCTGATTAAATGAAATTTGAGCATTAAACCTCAGTTTTAACTCAACCTCTGTTTCACCAGATTCAGAGGTTATTATTTTATATTTTTCAACATTGGTAATTTCGGTACCATCAATGTTTAATATATAAACACTGTCACATTTTTTTATTTCCAAGAACATAATTGCATCCCTTTTATTTAAAAACTTCTACAAGTTCATCAATATCACATTTCAACGTAAACTCTGTGACATTAGTTGCGGAGTTTTTGTTATAACTAAAATCCAACACCTTATCAATTCTTATACCATTTAAAAAAATCTCGCAATTCCCATCATCTTTTTTTGATATAACTATCTTATTGTTATTCAATTCCTCACCACCTTATTGTTGTATTTTTTACCTATCTGTGATATAATCATGCCGAGGTGATTATTTTGAGAATTAAAGAGTATTTAAAATTTCGTAGAATTTTTAAACACTACATCAAAACAGGCAATATGTTTTTTCACTCTTCACAAGTCGGTCTTCACACATCCGATTTGTACTATTTACAAGCAAAAGGTGTAATAGAAATAGTTCCATTTTCCAACGGTGACCCCGATTGCAAAATCATAATATCTTCTAACGGTCTTACATATCACGATACCGTTGTCCTTTGGTTATTTCAAACCTTTTTGCCAATAGCCCTTTCCGTTGCGGCCCTTGTAGTTTCAATTATCAAGGACTAATACCACATATAGAATTGTTCCTAACGCCATACAAAAAGGTATTAACCGCAACATCACATCAACAACACCGCCTAATCCACCAAGGAAAATTGTTGCATAAGCAAAAAGCATTGTTAGAATCAATAAAATAATTAACCACAGCATCTTCCGCTCTCCTTTGTTTAATTTTTTAAACTTTTTCAGTAAAAAAATATTCACCTATTTCATTTTTAGGGATATCTAACATCTCTATTATTCTCAAAATATCATCACCAGAAAATCTAACTTTATTATTCATCTTTTGAGAAAAGGTATTTTCCGAAACGCCAAAAGCCTTTACAAATGCCGTTTGCGAGCCATACTTTTCGATTATTCTTCCTCTTAGTTTCGCAAAGCTAAAACTCACTTATCTCACCTCCTAAAGATAGTTTAACATTTTAAACTCAGTTTGTCAAGATGTTTTTTTAAACTTTTTAAACTTTTTTGTTGACATTTTAAACTTTTTGTATTATGATAATAAAAAAGGTTGGTGAATACAATGTCGATTCCGGTAGAGGAACTTAAGAACAGATTAAAAATTGCAATGGCTCAAGCAAGGATACGTCCGATTGAGCTTTCTGAAAAAACAGGCATTCCCAAAAGTTCAATCAGTCAATATATGTCTGGGTATACAAAGCCAAATGGGGAGCGTGTATACTTAATTAGTAAGGTTCTTGGCGTCAGCGAAGCCTGGCTAATGGGCTTTGATGTACCTATGGACCGCAAAAGCAATCCTCCTACTTCCAAGTTCAACAACCTCCCCGAGCCAAACATTACTGAGAATTATACTACCTTCCCTGTTATCGGCGAGGTAGCTGCAGGCTATGAATGTGTTGCTACTGAAGATTGGGAAGGTGAGCTTATAGACATTCCCACCGAATACCTTGTAGGACACAACAAATCTGATTTTTTCGTTCTTAAAGTAAAAGGCGACAGCATGTACCCACAGTACCAACACGGTGACAAAGTCCTTATCCTCAAACAATCCACAATGGACTACAGCGGACAAATAGGCGTCGTGGTTTATGGCGATGATATGGGAACATTAAAAAGAATAGAATATGCACAAGGCGAGGACTGGTTGAAGCTTGTCCCGGTAAATCCAAATCACCCCACCGTAAGGATAGAAAATGAAGATTTAGAACATTGTCGAGTTCTCGGCATCCCCCGATTACTTATAAGAGAAATAAAAGATTAGATTAAAAGGAAAGGCGATGATTATTACGAAAGATAAAATTGAAATCCATAAAGCGAGAGCACTTGCATCAATGGAGAATTTAATAGATTCATATATAAAAAATGACCCTCCAAAAGCAAAAAAATTTCTTTATTGGTTGGAAGACTATGCAAAATTTTTAAACTATGAACCTAACTTTAAACCACAAAGTTTACGTAGATACAAACGAGGGGAAATTATTAAAGCACATCTCGGTTATAACATTGGTAGCGAAGAAGGCGGTTTGCATTATTGCGTTGTTCTTGATACAGACAACAATCTGAGTTCTCCGGTTCTCACCGTGGTCCCGTTAACATCAATAAAAGAGCAAAAAGATTGTACCAACTTAAAAAAAGGAGAAGTTTTTCTTGGAACAGATTTACGAGATAAACTAAACACAAAATATTCACAGTTGACAGCAACCATAATAAAACTATTGCAAGAGATTGATATCTCTACAGAAGATGTCCACAATTCAGATCCTGCTAAATCCGAATTGAAAGTTTTGCAAACACGCACTCTCCTTAATAAGTTAGAATTATTAGAAAAAATAAAATTTGAACTTGATAAAATGAAAAAAGGAAGCATCGCCTTAGTCGGACAGATTACAACGATAAGTAAAATCAGAATATATGATCCAAAAACAGATAAAGATCCTTTAAGTAAAATAAAGTTGTCCGTTGAAAACCTTGATGCCATTGACAACGAAATAAGTCAATTATATCAAAAACCAATAAAAAATGAATAATTTTCTTGACAAACACATAAACTTGTAGTACAATGAGTTTAACAAAGCTCCTTGCGAGCAGTATAAAAGACGTAGTCCGTACGGACAGAACTCATTGAAAAGCCTATGTGTTGCACATAGGCTTTTTTCGTTGACTCAATAAAAAACCGCCCTGCTACCAACAGAGCGGAGTAGATACAGAAAGCTACCAACAATCTGTATCGGGTATGCTAAAAGCAAACCTCTTAACCAAGGTTAATTTTAGCATATCCTTTTTGAAATGTCAATATTTTCGTTAAAAGGAGTGTTATTATGCCAATTTACAAAATGAACGGTTCAAAAAACGGAAAACAGAAATACCGTGTCAGAGTTAATTACATTGATAATTTCGGCAAGAGCCGGCAGATTGACCGTGTTGCATACGGCAGCAGTGAAGCGAAGGACCTTGAACGAAGATTGCAGTATGAATTGAAAGAACAACTTCCCACCGCACGGATGACTGTCAATGAACTATATCAGGAATACATCAAGGCACTTGCTCCCGAAATAAGGGAATCAACCCTTGAAAAGAGCAAAACCATTCTGAAATGTCATGTTCTGGACAAGCTGGGTGATACTGCACTCGATAAGCTCACAGCCCCGGTCATTCAAAACTGGAAGAACCAAATGGAAGAATCTGTTGCAAATCCAAAAACAGGAGAAAAATTAAAGCTCCGTACAAAGCAGAACGCATACAGTGCATTCCGAGCTCTCCTGAACTGGGGAATCAAAATGGACTATCTATCGCAAAATATCCTTTGCAAGGTTGGAAACTTCAAATCAAGTGACATCATAAAAGAGGAATTCAACTACTACACAGCGAAAGAATATAATAGTTTTGCAAATATTGCCCGAAATCAAGCAGAAAAGGAAAACACTCTGACCGACTGGGATTTTTATGTTTTCTTTTCCATTGCCTTTTATACCGGCATGAGAAAGGGCGAAATCCACGCCTTGAAGTGGACAGATATTGACGGAGAATACATAAGCATAACAAGAAGCATAACTCAGAAGCTGAAAGGTGGCGACCGTGAAACGCCACCAAAGAACAAAAGCTCCATCCGAACACTTCAAATTCCGAAGCCGTTAATCAAAATATTGAACGAGCACAAAGAAAGATACAAACAGCTGCGAACCTTCACAGAAGAATTTCGCATTTGTGGCGGAACTAAACCACTGAGAGATACGTCAATTGAAAATGCAAATATAAAATTTGCAAAACTTGCAAGATTGAAAAAAATCCGCATTCACGACTTCCGACATTCGCATGTTTCGTTACTCGCCAATGAAGGAATCAACATTCAAGAGATTGCACGCCGATTAGGGCACGCAAATATAGAAATGACCTGGAATACTTATTCCCATTTATACCCACGTGAGGAGGAAAGAGCGGTAAAGGTTTTAAACAAAATCGTGTAAAAAACGTGTAAGAAAAAAGAGAACCCTTTATTTTAAAGGATTCCCGATTAATTGGTGGAGGCGAGGGGAATTGAACCCCTGTCCGAAAACCTATTCATATCCGGCACTACGAGCGTAGTCTTTGTTTAAGATTCCCCACAGCTGCCGCCCAAAGACAGGCTACAGCTGACGGTAGCTTCATAAAATCGTGACCGGGTCAAAGCTTTCCCGATTCATGTTCACCGCTGTTTTGATGCCCTGATCCCCGAACGCGGTAATCGGGGAAGGACAGCGCCTATAACTTAGGCAGCGTAAGCTAAATTATCGTTAGCGTCTAATTTTAAGTTGGACATTTTAACGCAGCTGCCCACTGCGGCTCGCTCCGAATACTTCAAAATCCCCGTCGAAACCATTGCGCCCCCGAGTGTAATTAAAGTAAAAGGTAATAGTGAAGAGGGAAGAAGTTTCCCTGTTCTAACGTAAAAGGTAATAGTGAAGAGGGAAGAATTTCCCCGATTCTAACTGCAACAGAGAAAAGCTCCCTGCTCTGGTGCGAAAGGCTGTTGTCAACAAGGAAGAATTTCCCTGTTCAGCACTTTTGCTCTGAATTCTCA
>JAZNLK010000099.1:0-44675 GCA_045579055.1 Clostridia bacterium | reverse complement strand
GGCTTCATACAGATTCTTTTCGGTTTTTGTTCCTGCGTAAATGTTCTTTCCCATAAATGGATCCTCCTTAATGTATATTTATAAATAATATTACCACAAATTTAATATATGTCAAGAAAAATTTACCTCCGCAAATTGACTTTTTTTGCGCGGGTTTTTGTGCTGAAAAGACGGAAAAGACAAAAAACGGATATCGCTATGCTTATCCATTGGGAAGTGGAAACCCCCAAATATATACCTCGGTGGAGATCTCCGCGGAAAAACTCTGTTATGAAACGCATAACCGAGTAAAGCAGCAGATACATAACAAGAACGTTGCCACGGGGTCGTTCCTTTTTTGTGTATGAAAGCAGGAAAAGCATTATTCCTATGTCCAACACTGCTTCAAGGAGTTGCACGGGGAAAAAACCCACATCAGAAGGGAGATTCATAAGGGAGTTGGGGTAATAGACAGCTCCGATACCGCTATATTCCATACCGTAACAGCAACCGCCAAGCAGACAGCCAACACGTCCGATTGCGTGCCCAAGGGGGATGAAAGGGACAATATGTTTTTCCATAGCCAAGAGGTCAATGCGGACACAGCGTGCCGCAAGAAGCGTGCATGGAATGCCAAAAAGCAAACCACCGTAGAAAACCATTCCTGCACCTTTAATAAAGGAAAAATCTGCATGATTTATTTTTGATACGATATCGGGGATTCCGTAAGTCACCAGAATGTACAGAATTTTTGCACCAAGGACAAAGGAAATGAGACACACCGCAAGGATAAGAAGCAAAAATTCAGGACGGAGGTGCTCTTTGCGGATGCGTCGGTAAATCAAAAATGAGACAAGGATGATTCCTGTAATAAGACAAAGTCCGTAGGAAGGAATTCTTTTCCCGAAGACTTCAAGAAACGGATACATAACATCACCATTTTCCGATTGAAGATTTATATACTTATATTATACCAAGGGGGCGACAAAGTCAAGGTGCAATAATATCGATAACAAAATCACAAAAAGTTATTGCAAATTATGTGGGCATATGATATATTTTTTAAAATGACAAAAGGCGAGGAAGGGCAAATATATGTTCAGAGAAAATTTTGAATTTAACAAAAGACTCACTCTTTTTGATACGGAACGCTCAAGGGTTGAAGAAAACGGATATTATGACCTGAATGACGAAAGGGATCACTATTCAATACTTTCGCTGAAAGACACGGTAATGCATCCTGAAGGCTGGACGGATTGTCAAATCAGTATAGGGTTCAGCATTTTTGACGAGAATGCTGAGCTGAGGATTTTTTTTGGCAAGCCATATCACAACAGCAAAGGGGATTCTGCAAAGTCGCAATTGATAATTACACCAAAAACTGTCACTTTCAAGACGAATTCCAAAACGGAAACCAAGGATATTTGTCTGAAAGAACGGATTGATATAAAAGTCAATGACGGAATTCTGAATGTTTGCGGATGTGAGTTCGGGGTATGTGACGAAGATATTTGCGGATATATGGAAATGTATTGTCACGGAAAGATTTTTCGTATGCACGAATTTGTCGTTGACAGCACACACAAGCCGTTTTCGGAGGAAGAACACAAAGCTGCGATTATGAAGTGGAGAGCGGCTCAGATTGCGGCGACTGACAAAAATCTGGACAAGCTTGAAAAATACATATCCGAGAATCCCGGTGTACTGCCACGCAAACAGGGAGACATAATACTCTCAGAGAGACTGGTTGACCTGGGTTCTGAAATAAGGATACGTCTTGTTTCATATGAGACGAAAAACTGTGCTTTTGCGGTTACCAAAAATTGTTTTTCTCTTGATGCTGTGCCTGAGCCTTGTTATATTGACCTGAAGAAAGAGGGGTCTATATATACCTGTGAGCTTTCGCTGAAGCTTGACGTTCCGGGAAATACAAAGCTGGAATTTTGGGTGGGCGGAGAACGTATCGTCAGACAAGTTGCGGTTCTGGATAAAGGATACCTGGCGGTTATTCCCTGGGTCGGCTCCAACACGCCCAAGGTGGACGAGGAAATTCATCGCTATGATTTGCAGGGGGATTACTGGATGGATAATCCGTGTGTTGAAGACGACCCTGAGATGATACTTGAAAAGTGGAAGTTTTATGTTGAAAACAGTCACAAATACGGTGATAGAGCGGCTTGTTTTGTTAACGGCAGAACAATTATGCCCAACTCCGAAACGGACAGCATTTTTGAGCTTGACTATGAAAGTCAGAAGAGAGGGTTGGGTCAGCTTGACAGACAGATGAAAATTCTGGGCTTTGACAGAATGGAGCTTGTGGCAAGCTACACTCCCGATGCAACCACAATCGGAATTATGGAAGAACTGGGCGTCAAAGGTCTCACGTCACTTTGTGCGTGGCAGAACTGGGAAGACGGAGGCTGGCGGATAAACCATTGCGGAGTTTCAAATCAACCGTATTTCCCTGCTGATGACGACTTCAGGCGTTCCGGAGATAAGCGTGATATTATGTGCTTCACCATGGGAAGCAGTTCATGCAACAGAAATTACAGTATAATGGTTCTTGACGGATGTCCCTCAAACATAGTGCCGGGAGAAAGGTATTTTGACCACCGTGTTCTTCATTATAATGTACAGCGGTTTTATGATATTTTTGACGGATATATTGAGGACAGCAAGAATAATGACAACACGGTTTTTGCAACGGTTGCCATTGAGAGCTTCCGTGGATTTATGGACTGGGCATCGGTTAATGATATGGCAATTCGATATATGGTGAAAAAGGCGGCAAGTGAAAAGATTGTGTTCACATCAGCGGCGGATATTTCGGATTATCACAAAAAAAAGAATCTCGGTTTGCAGGAAGCATTCTTCTTCCAGCCTGATTATTATTATGGCTACCACAATGGGGAAATGCCCGGCAGAGTTGCGGACAGAATTGAAGCTGTGACCGAGAAATATCTCGCAGTTGTGAGACGGGGCTATGGTCTTCCTATGTATTTTTATGACTATGAAAAACCCTGGGAGAGTGTTGCTTTTGAGGATGCGGACAGAAACGAATTCGGACTCATCAATCCTGACACAAACAAACCTTCGGATTGCTTGCCCAAACAGATTTTCACAGAGGATATGAGCGTTGAGTATGAGATTTCGGGTAATCTGGTGAAAATAACTGTTGAAAGCGAAACGGAAAAGGAAAAGGCGGTTACGGGTGTTTTTGATATTCCTTTTGAACGTGATTTTGAAGTGTCCTGCAAAAAAGCGGACGTAAGAATAAAAAAGGTTTCGGACTTGTGGACAGGTAACACACACTTGTTTGTGGATTTGGGTAGAATTCCTGCCGGAGAGAGCGAAATTGAAATCTGCATTTCGGGAATACCAAGAAATCCGGTGAATGCAGAGTGCGTCAATGGATTATTTGCGGCTATGTGGTTCGGAGACCACGCATATCTCAGAAGTACCAACAAGGAGTCTGCAATCAGGGTTTCAATTGATGCTCCGGATGATGCGTATGTTTTGCTCATCAGTGGTGAAAAGGTTCTTGCGGAGAACGGACAGTTGAATCTTGTGATTAATGAAGAATGGTTCAACGAAGCACCACAACTGTGGAATTACCCGAAAGAAGATTTTGAAAAGGCATTAAAAACTGCTGTTATTGAAAACTTCGGCGCCACAAAGTGCAGTCGATGGTCAGGACAGTAAGAGTCCGTGTGTGATTTATAGAGTATTAAAAAGCAGAAAAACCAAGGTTTTGCGGTTTTTCTGCTTTTTCTCTGCTTGCTGCGGCGTAGAGCCTTTGTGTCTGAGAATAATGCATCAGAGGTAACTTCTCATATCTGCCGCAAGGTTATCTTCGATTTTTATAAGCTTTTTGGCTATGTTTTTTGCATCGGATGATGCAGATTCATACTTGTTGAGATACTTGTTAAGGGATTTTGTTCCCATATCGCATCCGTCGGTTATGAGGTCTGCAATGGTTTTGTCGGTGTGTTCCATTGCCAACATTACGTTTGTTTTCAGCCAGGACATTCCCTGAGCCATAATGTTGGGTTCCTTTCCTTCCTCGTCACAGTTCTCAAGAATGGCGTGGGTTTCACTTCCCAATTGCTGGTGTTCTTCCTTTGCGTTGATGAGAATTTTTTTGAGTTTTTCGTCCTTTACTTTGTCAAGAACTTCGTCAATGGAGTTTACTCCCATTTTTATTCCTGCATTACATTCCTTCAAAAGTTCCACGGTATCATGATTAATCATAAATGTTCTCCCTTCGTTTTGTTGTATTTGTTTTCTTAGTTTGTCCTCAAAATAAAAATATAAACAGAAATTTGCTGAAAAATATAATTACGGCATATCAGAGAATTTCGGTGCGAGAATTCTGTATGTTTTGAAAAAATCGGGACATACTGTAAAAAAATGAATTCAGGGAGGAAATGCCAATGAAAGATTACGTGTCGATTGAAGGAATTGTTGCCAGAGAAATTCTGGATTCAAGAGGAAATCCCACGGTGGAGGTTGAGGTTTTTACGGAGGATGGCTCAGTGGGCAGAGCGGCTGTGCCTTCAGGGGCATCTACCGGTGCTTTTGAAGCTTACGAACTCAGAGATGAGGACAAAAACCGATATATGGGCAGAGGTGTTCTAAAGGCAGTTGAAAACGTCAATACCGAAATCTGCGATGCATTGGTTGGCTACAATGTGTTTGAACAGAGGGAAATTGACAGGGTTCTTATTAATCTTGACGGCACACCAAACAAATCACGGTTGGGTGCCAATGCTTTGTTGGCGGTTTCCCTTGCCTGTGCCAAAGCTGCGGCATCGGTTTCGGGAATGAGCCTTTATAATTATATCGGAGGTGTTAATGCGGGAAAGCTGCCGGTGCCTATGATGAATATTATCAACGGCGGCAAACACGCAGACAATTCAATCAGCTGTCAGGAATTTATGATTATGCCGGTGGGAGCATCTTCCTTCAGAGAAGCACTCAGATGGTGTGCCCAAGTGTTCCATACCCTGAAAAAAATTTTGAAGGACGGTGGCTATTCAACCGCAGTTGGTGATGAAGGCGGCTTTGCCCCCAATCTGGAATGCGATGAGGATGCGGTTAAGATTATCGTTGCTGCCATTGAGGAGGCGGGATTCAAGCCCTATGACGATTTTCGGATTGCTCTTGACCCGGCCTCCACTGAAATGTTTGAGGAGGCAAGAAAGAAAGGAGAAAACGGAAAATATTATTTCTGGAAAACCGACAAGATGCTGTCAAGGGACGAGATGGTTGAATTCTGGGCGGACTGGACATCGAAATATCCTATCATTTCAATTGAGGATGGTATGGCTGAAGAGGATTGGGAAGGCTGGGATTTGTTGACGAAACGTCTGAACGGAAAAATCCAGCTTGTTGGTGACGATTTGTTTGTAACCAACACAGAGAGGCTGAAAAAGGGTATCAACCTGAATGTGGCAAATTCAATTCTGGTGAAAGTCAACCAAATCGGTACACTTACCGAAACTCTTGATGCCATTGAAACCGCAAACCGTGCAGGATATACGGCGGTGATTTCTCACCGTAGCGGTGAAACTGAAGATACGACAATTGCGGATATAGCTGTTGCCGTCAATGCGGGGCAGATTAAGACCGGTGCCCCTTCGCGTACAGACAGAACTGCAAAATATAACCGGCTTCTGCGTATAGAAGAGGAACTTGGAGAAGCTGCAAATTATCCCGGTATGGATGCGTGGTTCAATCTGAAGTAAATATTTGATGTTGAATCCCCGTGGTGTTTATGCCATGGGGATTATTGTCGTTGAGAAATTTACAAAAATTTCCATTTGAAAGCCGTTTCGACAATTCTTTCGGGGACAAGCTTATATAATGATAGATAAATAACGGATAAGGCGGAGTGAGGAGGCGGCAGAAAATGACGAATCTGGAGTTTTCGGTTCGTAAAAAAACAAAAAAAAGCAGATTTGAAGGAGAGAAATTTACTAAAAAAGATTTTTGGGTGGGCATTGCGGGATTTTTTCTGGCTATGGCTGTGCCATATGAAGGTATGGCGCCTTTTGGAATAGCGTTTATGGCACAGGAACGGAAGTTGTCGGTCAGGACCTTTGTGTATTTGTTGGCGGTGAGTCTTGGGAGTATGGTGGCTTGCGAAAGAGCAGAGACCACCAAGTACATAGGTGCAGGGTTGGTTTATCTGTCTGTGCTTTTTGTGCTGGAGAACGACGTGGAACCGGATCACGTGGTTTCCGGTATTCTGGCGGGGGTTTCGGTGTTTCTCACCGGACTTGTGGTGGTTTATTGGAACGGCTTCTCTCTTTTTGGTTTGCTTTTGCTTTTGGGAGAAGCTTCGCTGGTAACTGTGGCGGCTTTGGTGCTTGACAAGGCAAAAAAGGTGGTAAGAACAGAAAAATTTGCACCTGAAACATTATCAGTGGATGAGAAAATAAGCCTGGGAGCTGTGGTTGTTCTGATTGTTTTGGGACTTAAATCCATCTATCTGGGCGAGGAATTTTCGGTAATGAATATGGTGGCTGCCATTGGGGTTCTGGTTGTTGCCGCAGGCTGTGGAGCGGCATATTCCACCGGTGCCGGTGTTGTTCTGGGACTGGTTTGCGGGATTGAAAGCAATTTTTTTATGCCTGTGCTGGGGGCATTCAGTTTTTGCGGATTTCTTGCCGGTGTGTTTTCGAGGTTCGGGAAAAGCGGTGTTATTGCCGGAATTGTCCTGGCGAATGCTATGTTGGTTGCTTATACCGACGGGGCAATGCGTGCGGTGTTGAGCTTGTATGAGGTTATGTCCGCGTCGGTGCTGTTTGTCCTTTTGCCTTCGGGATATATCGGAATGGCAAAGAAGATTATTTGTATTGACGGGAAAGAGCGTGAAGCCATTGCAAAAATGAAAGAGGGGCTAAGGGTAAAGCTGAAAGCGGTTTCCTTTTCATTTGAGGCAATGGCAAGGACTCTTGAAAGGTTGGCGGACAAAAGAAACGGAGGGGACGGAAGTGATATTGCAGATGTTTTTGATATTGCAGCAGACAAAGTATGTAAAAATTGTCGCAAATCATCTGTATGTTGGCATAAAGACTTTGATTTCACGTACGGATCGTTGATGAAATTAATGAGGATTATGGATGAAAAGGGCGAAATTGAGCCACGTGATGCAGATGAAAGGTTCAGAATGAAGTGCCTTGAATTACCCAAGCTGGTGGGGGAGCTTAATCATCAGCTTGAGCTTCACCGTGTCAGACAGGTCTGGAGGAGTAAGCTTGACGAGAGCAGGGAGCTTGTGGGCGGACAACTGGCAGGAATGTCTGAGATTATAGGGAATCTTTCAGAGGAAATTGCAAAAAGTGCTGTTAACGAAAATTTTTCAGCCCTTGGCTTGAGGAGCAGATTTGAAAAGAGGGGAATTTATGTCAGGGATATAAATGTCAGCTGTGACACCGGGGAACGGTACAGAGTTACAATGACCGTGAAAAGCGGAAGCTGGCGAGACAGAAACAAAGCTGAAATAAAGAAGATTATGCGAAATGTGTTCCGAGGCGAAATCAAAGTTCAGGAGCATTCCTGCGATGAAGGCAAATATGTGAAGCTGGATTTTTGCGAGGCGGAACGGTTCAGGGTTGAAACTGATTTTGCCAGCCGTGCCGCATCCGAAAAGAATGGTGATAATCACAGGTTTTCGTATATCCGTGGCGGAAAATACGTGATTGCTCTCAGTGACGGTATGGGAACAGGTGACAGAGCATCACGTGAGAGTGAGGCCATGCTTGAGCTTCTTGACAGTTTCCTACGGACAGGCTTTGATAGCCGTATGGCGGTGAAATTCATTAATTCAATTATGCTTCTGAAGTCCGAAGAAGAGGTTTTTGCCACCATTGATATTTGCATAATTGATCTTTATACCGGTGTGGCTGAATTTATAAAAACCGGAGCAGAACCAAGCTTTATTGTCCATAAAGGCTGTCTTGATACGGTGAAGGCGGCGTCCTTGCCTGTGGGTGTGTTTGCGGATATGGAAGCGGAAGTTGCATCGAGGTCTTTTGATGACGGAGCGGTGATTGTTATGATGACAGACGGTATTGAGACAAAGGATGACGGAAATATTCTCTGGGTTGGCGAATATGCCGAGGAACTGTGCGTGAACAGCAAGGAAAAGAACATTGCCGAAAAAATTCTTCAGGCGGCGATAGAAAGGAACAACGGCGAGATTAATGATGATATGACCGTGCTTTCGGTCAGATTAAAGGAGGTTAGCTGATATTAAACAAAATCTGTTGTCTGAGGCTTGATTATACTCTGCGCTTGTGGTAGAATATATAAAAGTTTCGGAAGGAAGATGATTGTGTGAACGATAGGAAGAGAAAAAGAAAAAAGAAGTTGGTCGAGCAGGTAAAAGGCAAGAAATGCGTGTTTGCTGTTTATGTGTTGCTCAGAACGATTGTTGTTTTTGCTTTGGTGCTATCTGTTCTGAGAGGAAACTATGAAAACGTGTTTATGTGTGCATTGGTACTGTTTTTGTTGTTACTTCCTGCTGTTGTTGAAAAGAAATTCGGGCTTGAATTGCCTAATATGCTGGAAATAATCATTATGCTTTTTGTTTTTGCGGCACAGATTCTTGGTGAGCTGGGGAATTATTACATAAAGTTTCCGTACTGGGATGTTATGCTTCACACGGTAAACGGTTTTTTATGTGCCGCAGTGGGCTTTGGCTTGACTGATATTCTTAACCGAAACGAGAAGATAAAGTTCAGCTTGTCGCCGCTGTTTCTTGCTCTTGTTGCCTTCTGTTTTTCAATGACAATCGGTGTTTTGTGGGAGTTTTTTGAGTTTCTCTGCGACACTGTTTTGAAAATGGATATGCAAAAGGACACTCTTGTCGGTTCCTTCTCCACAACCTTCCTCAGCGGAGATACGCAGAAGGCTGTGTTTGTTGAAGGGGTCAGAGAGGTGGCAGTCAACGGAAAGGTTATGGTGACAGGCGGATACCTTGAACTGGGACTTCGTGATACTATGCTTGATTTGTTTGTTAATTTCATCGGGGCAGTGGTATTCAGTATATTTGGATTTTTTTATGTAAAACAAAAAGGAAAAAACAGTTTTGTTGCCGGATTTATACCGAGAAGGAAGTCGGACAAGGCAAAGATTGACGGTGAAAAAGATGAGAAATCGGAAGATAAGAGAAATTAATCGTGTTGCTTTGTCAACAGCCTTTATTATCATTTGTTCGTGGCTGACAATACCGGGGGCTGTTCCCTATACAATGCAGTCCTTTGCGGTGTTTACGGTTGCCGCACTGTTTGGCGGCAGATGCGGTTTTTTGTCTGTTTTGGTATATATTCTTTTGGCTATGGTGGGGATTCCTGTTCTTTCGGGCGGACGAGGGGGAATTGGGGCTGTTTTTGGAGAAACCGGAGGGTATTTGCTGGGATTCCTGATTGGGTCGTTGGTTTGCGGCATAATTTGCCGACGGAAAAAAAGCACAGCCGCTATGTTCTGGGCTATGCTTCTGTGTCTGACGTTGTGTTATGCTTTTGAATGTATTTGGGTTGCTGTTTTGTATCACCGCTTGCAAGGAACTGTGGGGGTTGCGGCTGTTGCAAGTCGGTTTGTGCTGCCTTTCGTAATCCCTGATGTTTTGAAAACAGTTTTGGCTGTTTTTACGGTGAAAGCAATCCGGAAAACTAAAATAATCTGAGGCTTATTCCGCATTTTGCGGAATGTCGAAAAACTTAACAGCGTTTTCGCGGGTGATGCGGATTACCTCTTCTGTGGATAATTCCTTAATCTCCGCGATTTTTTCTGCCACACGGTAGACCATACTGCTGTCGTTGCGTTGACCGCGGAAGGGCTCCGGTGCCATATAAGGGCAGTCTGTTTCGATAAACAATCTTTCAATGGGGATTGCCTTTACCGCTTCAATGGCACGGCGTGCGTTTTTGAAGGTTACAACGCCTGTGAAGGAAATATGCATACCCATCTTCACCAGCTCTCTTGCGGTTTCGGCACTCCCGGAAAAGCAGTGAACAACACCGTTATTGATTTTCTTTTCCTTTAAAATTGCAACACATTCCCCTTTGGAATCACGGTCATGGATAATCACGGGCAGGTCAAGCTCTTTGGCAAGGTCAAGCTGTTCTCGCAACCAATGCTTCTGGACTTCTGGGTCGGCATCGTCGTAATGATAGTCAAGACCGATTTCTCCGATTGCAACGACCTTGGGATGCTTTGAAAGCTCCCTGAGCGTGTCAATATCCTTTTGAGTCATTGACAAAACATCGCTGGGATGCACCCCGACTGTGGCATAAATGAAATTATACTTCTCTGCAAGGGCAATGGCGGCATAGGAGGATTCTATGTCTGCGGCAATGTTGTTCACAAGACCTACGTTTGAGTTTTTGATTTTTTCGATTACTGCATCACGGTCTCCGTCGAACATACGGTCGTCAAGGTGTGCGTGGGTGTCATATAATTGGTTCATTTTTGTCCTCCGTATTGAAATAAGATAATAACGAAAATGTCACCCTGAGCTTGTGGAAGAATCTTAGATGTATAAATCCACTTCGCCGTGCGGCTGCGCTCAGAATGACATATAACTTTATATTTTACAGCGGTTTTAAACTATTTAAACTTCTTAACAAAGGTTTCAATTCGGTCAAGGGCTTTGTTTATGCTGTCAAGAGAGTAAGCATAGGAGCATCTTACGTGACCTTCGCCGCATTCGCCAAAAGCGGTGCCGGGAATAACAGCAACCTTCATATCGTAAAGAAGCTTTTCACAGAAATCATTGGATGAAAGCCCTGTGGCTTTGATTGAAGGGAATGCGTAGAACGCACCTTCAGGCTCAAAACAGTCAAGACCCATATCATTGAAGCCTGCAACAATGATTTTTCGTCTTGCATCATATTCTTCCCGCATCATTTCAATGTCGGGGTCGCCGTTTCGCAGAGCTTCAATTGCCGCATACTGTGCGGTGGTGGGAGCGGACATAATGGCATACTGATGAACCTTTGTCATTTGTGCGATTATGTCGGGATGACCGCAGGCATAACCGAGTCGCCAACCGGTCATTGCATAGGCTTTTGAAAAGCCGCTGACAACCATTGTGCGTTCATACATACCATAAATCTCTGCCATGGAAACGTGTTTTCTGCCATATGTAAGTTCTGAGTATATCTCATCGCTGAGAACCATGATATTGTGCTTTCTCAGGACTTCTGCAATTGCCTCCAAATCCTCACGGGTCATAATTCCGCCTGTGGGATTGTTGGGGTAAGGCAAAACAAGTACCTTTGTTTTGTCGGTGATAGCTGCCGAAAGAACGTCAGGTGTGAGCTTGAAATTATGTTCCGCAGTTGTGAGAAGAGGTACGGGAACACCGCCGCAAAGCTGAGTTATGGGCTTGTAGCAAACAAAGCTGGGTTCAGGAATGAGAACCTCATCGCCGGGTCCGACTACCGCACGCAAAAAGATGTCGATGGCTTCGCTTCCGCCAACGGTTACGATGGTCTGTGTCATTGGGTCATAGGTGAGCTTGAAACGTCTTTCCATATAGTTGGAAATCTCGCGTCTCAATTCTGAAAGACCACGGTTGGGGGTGTAGTGAGTGTGACCCTTTTCAAGAGAATACACACCTTCATTGCTGATGTGCCAGGGGGTTACAAAGTCCGGCTCACCAACACCCAGAGAAATTACATCGTCCA
Organism: Clostridia bacterium; assembly: GCA_045579055.1. Classification (GTDB taxonomy): domain Bacteria; phylum Bacillota; class Clostridia; order Monoglobales; family Monoglobaceae; genus SIG440. The sequence goes on along the minus strand of JAZNLK010000099.1, from coordinate 32,997 downwards.
TCTCAGCGGCAATGTCAAAAAAACGTCTTATGCCTGAGGGCGGAATTGATGTAACTGTCTTGTTCAGAAAGTCATTGGGGTTGAAGGTCATATTGAGATAACCTCTCTTTCGTCCTCGGATTTCCCGGATGCATAAACAATACCGTCACTCTTGTATCTCTTGAGAACAAAGTGAGTTGCTGTGTCCAGAACGGCCTCCATAGTTGAAAGGTGTTCTGAGACAAACATAGCAATTTCCTGAATGCTTGATGCTTCAACGGTAAGTCCAAGGTCATAGTGACCGCTCATAAGATTTAAGGATTTAACCTGTGGGTACTGATAAATACGTTCCGCAATGCGGTCAAAACCACAGTTACGCTGAGGGGAAACCTGAATTTCGATATATGCTGTTACGGACTGCTTTTCCTGGAGGTTGTTCCAGTTGATAATGGCACCATAGCCCAGAATTGTGCCCTCGTTCTCTAATTTTTCGATAATGGCGGCTACCTCAGACGGGGTCATATCCGTCATTAACGCAACCTGTTCCAGTGAGAGTTTGCAATTTTTGTGAATAATGTCGATTACTTTCTTTTCTTTCTGCTGATCTGACATAGCGGTAGCCTCCTGTTTTTTATTCCATAAAAAATTTACTGTAACAGTATAGCACGTTTTTTACTTAAAGTCAAGCGAAAGTTAATAAAAAGCAAAAAAAAAGAAAAAAGAAAGAAAAAGATAAATAATAATATTTTTGTATTATTGACAAAAAAACCTTGATTTTTTCTTTGTAATGTAGTATACTTAAAAAGATTTTGTAACAGAATTGTAACAATTCGTTTAAATGACGTTAAAATTTGTATGATAAGCTTGAACAGAAATTTACATATGTGAGGTGGTTTTTTGAATTCGAACAAAAATACAGAAACGAAGATTCATGTGTTCAGTCCGAATGAAATACTGAAAAATAAGAAAAAAAGTATCACGGAAAAGCTTGTTGAAAAGTTTTCGGCAACAAAAAGGATGTCGGGTGAAAGCGCTGGCAAGATTCCCGGAAAAAGTGCATATAAGCGTGATGTAAAGAAGTTGTGGAAGGAATTCAGACGCCGTATAATCAGCGGTGCTGTTACGGCGGCTGTTGCGATAAGTGTCTGTGTTGTTGTGAATCTTCTGAACTGGAAGCTGGGCTACGAGGTTTATGTTGATGGTGAAAACATAGGTTATGTAACAGACAAGCAGGCGGTTTACGGTGCAATTGACAACGTAAGAGCTGATATAAAAGAACATCTTGGAGAAGATGCGGTTTATGAAAAGGATCCTGTTTTTGTAAGAAGAATTGTTTCGGGTGATGAACTGGCGACAAATGACGAAATTGAAAATGCTTTGATGTCAAATGTTGATGCTATGGTTTACGGTTATGCATTTTATATTGACGGCGAACCGGTTTTCGGTGTTTCCAGTCAGGAGGCTGTTGATTGGGTTCTTGCTCAGCACAAAAAGAATGCTATTGGTGAAATAACCGATGATATGGTTGTGGATTTTTGTGAAGAAACTGAAGTTAAGGCTGAGTATATGAGCATCGGTATGCTTGAAACTCCAAACGAAGCACTGGCGGTTCTTTCGGGTGAAAACAAGGAACTCAGGACACATACCGTAACAAAAAATGATACAATCTGGCAGATTGCCGAGAAATACGGAACAAGCGTTGAACGTATTCTTGCCATAAACAAAGGAATGTCAACCAACATAACCGAAGGGATGGTTATTCAGGTTGAGGAGGCGGTGCCGATTCTTTCGGTTCGCTGTGTTCAGACCGTGATGGCAACCGAGGCCGTACCTTTTGAGATTCAAAAGATTGACGATTCCTCAATATATGAAGGAAGAACCGTCGTTGCGCAGGAGGGTCGTGAAGGAACAGCAAAGGTTCTGGCAACCGTAACGAAAGTAAACGGAGTTGAAACTCAGAGAGTGGTTCTTTCAAGTGAGCCTTTAACTGAGCCTGTTGTTCAGATTGAGAAGGTCGGAACCAAGGTGCGACCTGCCACAACAGGGTCGGACTCCTTTACAAATCCCACTCAGGGTGTCCTTTCGTCACGTTATGGGCTCAGGTGGAACAGAAATCACAACGGGATTGATATAGCAGGTGCATATAATTCGAATATTATGGCTGCTGACGGCGGTGTTGTCTCATATGCCGACTGGATGGACGGCTACGGCAACTATGTTGTTATTGACCACGAAAACGGCTATCAGACTGCATACGGACATTGTGCATCATTGGATGTTGTTGTGGGTGACCGTGTTACCAAGGGTGAAGTTATTGCAAAAATGGGAAATACAGGACGAAGCACCGGAACACATCTTCATTTTGAAGTGAAAAAAGACGGGGAGTTTGTTAATCCCCTGGAATACGTAGGTTATTGACACGGAGGTGTTGAAATTGGATAAGAAAATATTGGTTGTTGATGATGAAAGACCTATTGTTGAAATATTGAAAATAAACCTTCAGAAGGAAGGCTACGTGGTTTTTGAAGCCTATGACGGCGAGGAAGCTGTAAACAAGGCAATGATGATTAATCCCGATTTGATTCTCCTTGATGTTATGCTTCCGAAGCTGGACGGATTTTCGGTATGCAAAAAAATCCGTGAGAAGTCTTCGGTTCCCATTCTTATGCTCACTGCCCGTGAGGAGGAGCTTGACAAGGTTCTTGGACTTGAATTGGGTGCTGATGACTACATAACAAAGCCTTTCAGTATTCGTGAGCTTATGGCACGAATAAAGGCAAATATGCGTCGGAACGACACGGCTTCTGCTGCTGACAAGCAGGAAGCTCCTGCAGAAAAGCTTGAAATCGGAAGCTTTATGCTGGATTACAACAGATATGAGCTGTATAAAAACGGTAAACTGATTGAGCTTACAATAAGAGAGTTTGATTTGATAAAATTCCTGGCAAGTCAGCCAAATAAGGTTTTCTCACGGCAAAGCCTTTTGGAAAGTGTTTGGGATTATGAGTATTACGGTGACGTGAGAACCGTGGATGTTACGGTGAGACGTTTGCGTGAAAAAGTGGAGGATGACCCTTCGGAGCCAAGAATAATTATGACAAAACGTGGCGTGGGTTATTATTTTCAGCCCTGATGTTGAAAGTGACTGTCGTGGCTGTGGGCAAAATAAAGGAAAAGTTTTTGTCTGCGGCACTTGATGAATACGCAAAGCGCCTTTCCCTTTATTGCAACTTTGAGGTTGTGGAAGTGAAGGACGAAAAAACCCCTGACAATCCCACTGAAACCGAGAAAAACGCTGTGCTTGACCGTGAGGCGGAGCGGATAATAAGCAAAATACCCAAGGGTGCAAAAATTGTGACTTTGTGTGTTGAGGGAAGACAAATGTCCTCCGAAAAGTTTGCAGATATGATTGAAAAGAGTTCTGTTGAAGGGACAAGTCATCTGGTATTTGTTATTGGGGGCTCCATGGGGTTGTCTGAACAGGTGAAAAAGCTTTCGGATGTTCGGCTCAGCTTTTCTGAAATAACTTTTCCTCATATGCTGATGAGAGTTGTTCTTGCGGAACAGATTTATCGGGGATTCACCATAATAAACGGAAAAACATACCATAAATAAAACAGGAAACCCTTGCAACATTGCGTGTTGCAAGGGTTTTATCAATATTCAAATCCAAATTAGCTTCTCCCTAAGTGAAGACGCCTTTCGCCATCTTTTTTGGGTTATAATGAATTAATATAATCCTCAAGGTTGCTTTTGATTACTGTAACACGTGGGCCGTAAATAACCTGAACTCCCGAACCTTTTTTAATGATTCCCGAAGCTCCGGTTTGCTTCAGCAAGCTGTCGTCCACCAGCGAACTGTCCTTCACGGTGAGGCGTAGTCTTGTTGCACAGCAGTCAACGTTCACCAGATTGTCCTTTCCGCCCAGTGCCTTCAGAATGGTTGGGGACTTGTCTTCCTTTGCGGCATTAACGTCCTTTCGGGTGTAAAGTTTGGTTTCGGCTTCATCGTCTTCTCGTCCCGGTGTTACGAAATTAAATTTCTTTATCAGATACCGGAACAGAACATAATATACGCCGAAGTAGATTATTCCCACCCATATGATATTTATCCAGTTGGTTTTTGCGTTGCCCTGCAGAATACCGAAGAGAAGCAGGTCGATGACACCTCCTGAAAAGGTCATTCCGACACCAACGTCAAGAATGTGCATCAGCATAAACGAAAGTCCTGCCAGGAGACAGTGTATGACGTACAGAATGGGTGCAACGAAAAGGAATGTGAATTCCAACGGCTCGGTTATACCTGTCAGAATGGCTGTCAGTGCGGCGGAAAGCAAAAGACCTCCTGCCACCTTTTTCTTCGAATCCTTTGCCATAGAATACATTGCCAATGCGGCACCGGGGAGACCGAAAATCATAAATGGGAATTTTCCGCTCATAAAACGTGTTGCCGCAGATGAAAACTGAACTGTGTCGGGGGATGCCAGCTGGGCGAAAAAGATATTCTGTGCACCGGCAACCGACACACCGTCTATAATCATTGTACCCCCCAGACCTGTTTGCCAGAAGGGCATATAGAATACGTGGTGGAGTCCGAAGGGAATCAGGGCACGCTCAATTGTTCCGTAGATGAATGTTCCGAAGTACCCCGAATTGAGAACAAGGTTGCCTAATGAATAAATACCTCTTTGAATATAAGGCCATATGAAATACATCAGGAGACCGACCAGTATATATGCAAAGGTGGAAATAATGGGGATAAAGCGGACACCGCCAAAGAATGAGATTACTGTTGGCAGTTGAATCTTGCAGAACCGATTGTGGAGGGCGGCAACACCCAGACCAACTATAATACCGCCGAACACGCCCATTTCAAGGGATTGTATTCCCACCACATTGGCGAGTGTTCCTGAAAGCATAGCACCTTCTTCCAATTTCCCGTTTATTTGCAGGAGGGTTGAAATGGTCTGGTGCATAACAAAAAATGCAATGGCGGCGGAGAGAACGGCAGTTCCGTGTTCTCGTTCAGCCATACCCATGGCAACACCCAAAGCAAACAGCAGAGGCAGGTTTGCAAAGATGATGCTTCCTGTTTGTGCCAGAACCGTCATAACAGAGTTAAGGAAGGTTCCGTCGCCTAAGATTGATTCTAGATTGTAAGTTTGAATTGTTGTGGGGTTTGTCAGCGATGAGCCTATGCCCAGCAAAAGACCTGCAATGGGTAGAAGTGCGATGGGGAGCATAAAAGACCGTCCCACCTTTTGAAGAGTGCTGAACAAACCGTTTGTTTTGTTGCTCATATTATTATTCCTTTCTTGGTTTAGATTTTGTATGTTAATGCAGGTGTTCCTGCAGACTGTGATTTGACTTCGTGTATTTTGAACTCCTTCATTTTTTCTGTGTTGGTAACAACAACCATTGTGGCGATGTTATAACCCTTTTCACGTATTCCATCCATATCGGCATAAGCAAGAGCCTGACCGCGGCGGATTTCGTCTCCTTGCTTTACCAGAGCGGTGAAACATTCACCTTTAAGCTCCACTGTGTCGATTCCGATATGGACAAGAATTTCCAATCCGTCATTGGTTGTTATGCAGTATGCGTGAAGAGTGTCGGAAACATCGGTAACTGTGCCATCAGCGGGGCTGAACACATTTCCGCCGGTTGGGATAACTGCAAAGCCGTCTCCCAGAAGCTTTTTCGAGAAAACTTCATCGGGGACTTTTTCAAGGCTGACAATTCTGCCGTCTGCAACGCTGGACAGAATCCTCTCTTTTTTCATAAAACTGAACATAGTTGACTCCTTTCAGGATAAACTCCGAATTTTTTTTCGTAATTGAAGAGTGAATGGCGGTGAGACTGAAAGCTCATCAATGCCCATCCGCAAGAATTCTTCGGTGAGGCTCAGGTCGGATGCCAGTTCACCGCATATTCCAACCCATTTTCCGCATTTGTGTGCATTTCTTGCAACGGTTTCAATAAGTCGCATTATTGCAGGGTGATGAGGGTCAAAAAAGTTTTCAAGATGTCTGTTTTGGCGGTCGATTGCCAAAGTGTACTGAGAGAGATCATTTGTGCCGATGCTGAAGAAGTCCACCTCCGGAGCCAGCAGGTCACTGATTATGGCGGCTGCAGGGGTTTCAATCATAATGCCGATTTCTATATTTTCGGCAAAGGGTGTGCCTTCACGACGGAGTTCTTCCTTGGCTTCTTCTACAATTGTTTTTGCCTGTCGGATTTCACAAAGAGATGTTATCATAGGAAACATAATCGAGAGGTTTCCATAAACCGATGCACGAAGAATGGCACGGATTTGCGGCATAAATACTGCCTTGTTGCTGAGGCATATTCTGATTGCCCGAAATCCCATGGCGGGATTATCTTCCGGGGGAAGGTCAAAATACCCGATTTTTTTGTCAGCTCCGATGTCTAGGGTTCGTATGATTACCTTTTTCCCCAGCATTCGTTCGGCGACTTCCTTATACTTGAAAAACTGCTCGTCCTCGGTGGGAAAGGTGTTCTTTGAAAGATACAGAAACTCGCTTCTGAACAGCCCTATCCCTCCGGAATCGTTAATCAGAACAGATGCAATGTCGCCGGGGCTTCCAATGTTTGAAAACACGTCTATTTTGCGTCCCGATTTGGTTTCGTTAGGCTTTCCTTTCAGTTCTGAAAGCAGTTTTGCCCGTTCTTCTTCCTTTTGTTTTCTTTGTTTGAAGTGTGCGGTTTTATTTTCATCCGGGTTTATGAAAAGAGCACCTTCAAAACCGTCAAGAATGGCTGTTTCACCGTTATGGCAGGGGTCTATGGATCCTGTTCCGATTAATGCTGGGATATTCATTGACCTTGCGAGAATAGCGGTGTGGGAGTTGGTTGAACCGCCGAAAGTGACAAAGCCCAGAATGTTGTTTTTGTCCAGCTGGACAGTTTCGCCCGGTGTCAGGTCTTCGGCAACAATTATGGACGGCTCGATGAGGCTGTTGTGGTCAGAGGGCTTCCCTGAAAGGTTTGAAATCAGTCGGTTTGAAATATCCGAAATGTCGGTAGCACGTGCACGCATATACTCATCGCCTGTTTCTTCAAAGGTTCTGATGAACAAATCGGAGGTGTAGCTCACTGCATATTCGGCATTGACGCCCTGATTGTTAATCATAGTTGTTATTGCTCCGAAATAGTCTTCGTCATCAAGCATCATCATATGAATCTGAAATATTTGGGCGTTGGCTTCGCCCACCTCATCAAGAGCTTTTTCATATAATACCGAAAGCTGTGACTTGGATTCCTTGCGTGCTTTTTCGAAACGCTTTATTTCTGAACTTGTGTCAGCAATCTTCAAACGCTTGATCGGCTGTTGATTTGACCCGAAGAAATGCAGTTTTCCCATTGCGAGGGCATTGCTTACACTCTTTCCTCGTATTTCAAGCATAAATTTTTCCTCCGAAAAAATAAGTATTCTGCGGATAGTATAAACAAAAAAGACTCAAATCATACTATTTTGTATGTTTGCATCTTATGTTTTTTGCATATGACGTCAAAAAATATTGACAAAACCTCTCGAAAAGGGTATTCTAAAGATGTGAAAAGAGGTGTTTTTTTGCATAAGATTTTTAAATTGAGCAATGGTATCCGTGTTGTGACGGAAACAACTGATTATGTAAAGTCGGTGTCTGCCGGGGTCTGGATTGGTGCAGGCTCGTCCTGTGAACGCCGTGAAAATAATGGAGTTTCACATTTTATTGAGCATATGCTGTTCAAAGGTACAAAAACGAGAACTGCCAAGGAAATTGCGGAATATATGGATGCGGTGGGTGGACAACTTAATGCTATGACCGCAAGGGAATATACCTGTTACTATGCAAAGACTCTGTCTGAAAATATGGATATGGCTTTTGAAATTCTTTCGGATATGCTGATTAATTCAACCTTCTCGGAAGAAAATATTGCTACGGAACGCAAGGTTATTCTTGAGGAAATCTCTATGGGTGAAGACGACCCGGAGGATTATATCCACGATGTTTTCTGTGAGAATATGTGGAAGGGTGAGGCTTTGGGCTTCCCCATTGCGGGAACGGCAGAAACGCTTTCGGGTATTGGACGCAGTGATATTCTGGATTATTTTTCGGATATGTATACGGCGGAGAATATTGTGATTTCGGTTGTGGGGAATTTTGATGAGCGGGAGGCACTGGAAATCCTTGAAGAAAAATTCGGAAGGATAAAAGCTTCCGGTTTTGTATATGAGCCGCAAAATCGTATTGCTGTCAACCGTGGCATCAAGGTGGTGAAGCGAGATATTGAACAATGTCAGCTTTGCATAGGTTTTGAAGGATTCCCCAGGGCGGAACAGCGGACTTATGACCTGGCGGTTGTCAACGCTTTGTTCGGTGGAAATATGAGTTCAAGACTGTTTCAGAAGGTTCGTGAGGAAGCAGGACTTGCATATTCGGTGTATTCCTATACTTCTTCATACAGAAACAATGGGTCAATGACGGTTTATGCCGGGCTTAATACTGAAGAGCTTTCCCGTGCTATGGAAATAATAAATAAGGAAATAAAAATTCTGAAACGGGATAAGCTTTCAAAACGAGAGGTTGAAATGGCAAAGAATCAACTGAAGGCCTCGGTTGTTATGGGTAGTGAAGGGTGTTCGTCACGGATGAGCAGCTACGGAAAATGTGTACTCTTTGAAGACAAGGTCAAAACCCTTGATGATTTGACCGAAATGATTGACCGTGTGGATTGCGAGCGTGTTGCAGAGGTTATTGACGAAGTTTTTGACCGTGACAAGCTGGTAATTGCCGCTCTGGGTAAGCTTGAGGGTGACGGAAAAGAGCTTTTGGATATTATGGATTTTTGAGAATAACAGAATTTGAAGGCTGTTGCAACGGAGCAACGGTCTTCTTTTTTTGCATAAAGTCCCACTTGTCCGAATATTATGTATAAAAACATAGGACAAGGAGTGGATTCGGTGGAAACGGTAAAAGGTTTGAATACGGATGAGGTCAGGGAGTCGAGACAGCAAAACGGCACAAATCGCCTGAGCGAAAAGGAAAAACCGACTTTCTGGAAGAAGTATTGGGAAAAATTTGATGACCCGATTATAACAATATTGTTAATTGCTCTGGGAATTAATCTTGTTTTTACCTTTTTGGGGAAGGTGGACTGGTTTGAGTGCCTGGGGATTTTTATTTCAGTTATGATTGCAACGTGGGTCAGTGCCCTTTCTGAATATAAGAATGAGGAGGCTTTTTTGGTTATTCAGCGTGAGGCTTCCAATGTCAGGTGCAAGGTGTACAGAAGCGGAGCACTGACAGAGCTGGCTATTGATGAAATCGTAAAGGGTGATTTTGTTCTTTTGCAGACAGGGGATGTTATTCCTGCTGACGGAAGGGTTTACAGTGGAAGCATAAAGGTTGACCAATCGGCACTCAATGGTGAAAACAAGGAACTGGAAAAGTGTGTTGCCGGGGAAAGTATTGAATACAGAAGCAGAAGTATTGATTTCTGGGACAAGAGCAGTCTGTACAGAGGTGCGGTGGTGTGTTCGGGACAATGTGTTATGGAGGTTACCCAGGTGGGTGACAAAACAGTTTACGGGCAGCTCAGCTGTGAAAGCGGCGAGGAGGAACGGCAGAGCCCTTTGCAATTGAAACTTTCGGAACTGGCGAAAAAAATAAGCCGATTCGGATATATGGGTGCGGCAACGGTTGCGGTTGTTTATCTGATTCAGCAGATTTTTGCAGATAACGGATGGCAGTTTGTGAGGGTTGCGGAATATTTCGCTGATGGGTCGCAGTTTATAGCAGATGCCGTCAATGCTGTGATTATGGGCGTTACAGTGATTGTGGTTTCGGTTCCTGAAGGGCTTCCGCTTATGATAGCGATTGTTTGTTCCCTTAATATGAAAAAAATGATGAAAAACAATGTTCTGGTAAGGAAACTTATAGGAATTGAAACTGCCGGGAGCATAAACATTCTGTTTTCTGACAAAACAGGAACAATAACTTGCGGCAAGCTACAGGTGGTCAGCTTTTCGGATGGTCAGGGGATTACATATGATGCAGGAAAGAAAATTCCCAAGCCGCTGAAAAGGCTTGTTGATATTTCGGTTATGGGGAACAGCACGGCACAGATGTCAAAAGGGACGGCGGTTGGCGGTAATGCAACGGAAAAGGCTCTGATGAGTTATGTGTGTGAAAATGGGATTCCTTCGGTACATCTTGAAAAAAAGAGGGAGAATTTGTTTTCATCTGAAAAAAAGTTTTCTCAGGTGTCGGTTTATGGGGATTTTGACGGTGTGCTGGTTAAGGGTGCACCCGAAAAGATACTGAAAAAGTGTGTAAGGTTTTATGATGCTGAGGGCAATGTGAAAAGATTGTCATCGGGCAAGGATTTGAATGTTATGATTGATGAAATGGCAAAACGTTGTATAAGAGTTATTGCTCTTGCAACGGCAGAAAGGTTTCAAGATGGTGAAATTCCTGACGAAATGACCCTTGTGGGACTGGTGGGGATTCGTGACGATTTGCGTCCGGATGTGGCAGGAGCGGTGGCGGATGTGAAACGTGCCGGCATTCAGACGGTTATGATAACCGGTGACAAAAAAGAAACCGCCCTTGCCATTGCGGAAGAAGCGGGAATTATGGACAGCAGACGGAATGTTGTTCTGACTTCTGAGGATTTGCAAAGAATGAGCGATGACGAGATAAGCGAAAGACTTTCTGATATAAGAGTTATTGCCAGAGCACTTCCAACAGACAAAAGTCGCCTTGTGAGAATTGCTCAGGAAAAGGGTCTTGTTGTGGGAATGACCGGGGATGGCGTCAATGACCTTGCGGCACTCCGACGTTCCGATGTGGGATTTGCTATGGGTAGCGGAACAGATGTGGCAAAAGCTGCCGGGGATATTGTTGTTCTGGACGATAATTTTTCTTCGGTTAAGGCGGCTGTGCTTTATGGAAGAACAATATATAAAAGTATAAAAAAATTTGTTATATGCCAGATGACAATAAATATTGCAGCGGTTCTTGTTTCGGTGGTCGGACCACTTATGGGGATTGAAAAGCCTTTGGGGATAACACAGATGTTGTGGATTAATCTGATTATGGATACCCTAGCCGCAATTGCCTTTGGCGGTGAACCCGCTCTCAGACAGTATATGTTTGACAAGCCAAAGCGGAGAGCTGAAAAGATTCTTGACAAGCGTGCTTGGAGTGCCATTGTGGTTGGAGCCTTGTTCACCTTTGGAATGAGCCTGGTTTTCTTTTTGTCGGATGACCTGCGAAATCTTTTTCGGCCACACGACAGCGGAATATATTTTTATACCGGGTATTTTAATTTTTTTGTGTTTGCAGGCGTGTTTAATGCTTTTAACTCAAGATGTGAGGGGATTGATTTGTTAGACCATATCTCCCTGAATAAGCCTTTTTTGCTGATAATCAGTCTGATTTGTACCGTGCAGATTGCCATGACATATTTTGGAGGACCGGTACTGCGTACCGCAGGGCTGTTGCCGAAGGAATGGCTTGCGACGATTGTTCCGGCACTTTTGGTTATTCCGGTTGATTTGTTGCGGAAACTGGTTGTTAACAGGAAAATAGCGGGACAAGGAAAATAAGAAGGCTGAAGTTATATTCCTGTAAGGTCAAAGGGAGGAGTATATTCATCCTTTGCACTGGTTTTTTCCTGAACATATGCTTCGGTGAAACCCAATTCAAATGCATAGTTTGTCACTGAGTTATATTCAAATGACGTGATGCGTCGGTTGATTTCGGGATAACTCTCTAACTGACCATTTGGGGTAAACTGGCTCATCAGGCTCAGGATAAAGCTGTCGGTGCCGAAACGGTTTTTCAGCTCTGTCAGGATGTCAATGGAATCGTGACGGCACCCGGGGAGAACAAGATGTCGGACAATAACCCCGGATTGCATTATACCGTCGGTGCTGATTTGAGGCTTGCTCACAATCTCAAGCATTTTTTCAAGAGAGGATATTGCATAGCTGAAGTAGTCAGGAGCTTTGCTGTAACGCAGAGAGAACTCAGAAGACTTGTATTTTATGTCGGTGAGGAAGATATGGACATATCCTTTGAGAAGATGAATTGTTTCGCTCTTTTCGTATCCGCCAAGATTGGCAACAAAGGGAATTTGGATTTTGTCGGAAACAAGGTCGATTGCTTCGACTATATAAGGAATATAAGGGGTTGGGGTCACAAGGTTGATGTTGTGGGCACCCTTGTCCTGAAGTTCCAGGAATATTTGGCTTAAACGATTAACCGATATTTCTTTGCCGAAGCGTTCTGTGCTGATGCTGTGGTTCTGACAATAACAGCAGGCAAGGTTACAGCCGCTGAAAAAAACAGTGCCGGAGCCTTTTGTGCCGCTGATACAAGGCTCTTCCCAAAAGTGGAGAGCCGCACGTGCAACTTTTATTTTGTCAGTCGCACCACAGAATCCCATGGCGGCGGAACGGTCAACTCCGCAGTTTCGGGGACAGAGGGTGCAATTGGTTGAAGTGTTCATTTTATCGCCTCGGTTGAATATGATTTTTTAAATGCTGTTTTTGAAATTATAATTTAAAATTGTGACGGCGTAAATAGCTTATGTTGTTTTGTCTTGTTGAAATTATAGAAGAAATAAGCATTTTGCGTATTGTCTGTAAGTGAAATATCAAGCAATGCTTGATGTGAAATAATTTCTGCGAAATTGTGAAATAGAAAGCTTACGCTTTCAGTGAAATAAAATACGCCTTTAACATTTGCGAAGCAAATATTTCACAGCCAAGCTATTTCACATTGCACAGCAATATTTCGCACGCCGAAAGGCGTATTTTGTTGAAAAAAGCACCAATCTTGTATCAAGATTGGTTGTTTTTTCTGGTGGAGATGAGGAGAGTCGAACTCCTGACCCCCTGCTTGCAAGGCAGGTGCTCTCCCAACTGAGCTACACCCCCATATTAACTTGAGTTGCTCACACAACGAAGATTATTATACCACAAAGATTTTGATTTGTAAAGAGGAAAATTAAAAAAATTTAAAAAATCTTTTCTTTTTTATTGAGAGAACAAAAACTGTTGCAACAAAGGGCGGAACGTGATATAATGCGGTTATGTTATAATCGGATAGTAAAAATAGGTGGTGTTTGTTTTGAAAAAGGTTCTTCAGGTGCTCACGGATACGAATTTTGGCGGAGCGGGTATGTGGCTTTTGAATTTTCTGAAATCTTTTGACAGAGAAAAATATGAGATATGTGTTGCTTTGCCTGAAAACGCAGTTCTGAAGGATATGGTGGAAGAACTGGGAATCAAGGTTTATGAAGTCAAGGGTGTTGCAGATGCTTCATTTTCGAGGAAAGGTATTTCTGAATACCGCAAATTGCTGAAGGAACTAAAACCCGAAGTTGTTCACACACATTCCAGCCTTTCTGCCAGAATTGCCGCAAAAATGTGCAGAATAAAAACTGTTAACACAAGACATTGCATTGAAGGAAAAAAGAAATTCCCCATAAGTTTTGTTTATAGGTTTGTGAATAATTTCCTGAGCAGCTGTGTGATTGGTGTTTCACAGGCGGTTTCGGATAATCTTGTTCAGGACGGATTCCCACAGAAAAAGGTCAGAACGGTTTATAACGGAATACTGCCTCTTGTTGAAATTGATGAGGAAAAAAAGACCGAGCTCAGAAGAAAGTGCGGGTTTTCGGATGAGGATATTGTGGTGGGTATTGTTGCACGCATGGAACCGGTCAAGGGGCATGACGTGTTTATTAAAGCTGCTGCCATGGCTGCTGAAAAGAACGAAAAACTCCGTTTTCTTATTGTGGGAAGCGGAAGCTGTGAAGAGGAAATCAAAAACGAAGCAAAAAAGCTGGGAATTTCGGATAAATGTTTCTTTGCCGGGTATATAAAAGACGTGAATGATATAAATAATATTATTGATATAAGTGTTCTGACTTCAAAGAGTGAAGCGTTGAGCCTTTCGTTGATTGAGGCTATGAGTCTTGGAAAACCTGCCGTTTCCACAGACAGCGGTGGAACAAAAGAGGTTGTCAAAGATGGCGTCAGCGGATTTGTGGTTGAAAACTGCAATCATTCCGCTGTGTGTGAAAAAGTTCTTTTGCTTGCGGATGATGAGGAACTGAGGATGCGTATGGGCAAGGAAGGCAGAAGGATTGTTGAAGAGGTTTTTATGGCATCGGTGATGGCGGAGAAGACCTGTGCGGTTTATGAAGAGCTTATAAGGAAATAGAAAAAGAAAACGGTCGATTTGAGTCGACCGTTTTTTGGTGTAGAATTTTTAATTTTTAAACTTATTTGAAACATCCATAAGACATTTCCTGAATTGGTATTTGTTCGGTAAGCCAAAATAACTTATTTTGCTTCAAGACCGAAACGTTTTCTGAACTTGTCAACACGTCCGCCTGTGTCAACCAACTTCTGCTTACCGGTATAGAAAGGATGGCAAGCTGAGCAAATTTCGATAGAAACATTCTCTTTTGTTGAACCTGTTTCAATTACATTTCCGCAAGCACACTTGATAGTTGTTTCCTTATAATCGGGATGTATTCCTGCTTTCATCTATATTTCACCTCTTTCTGTAGAGTTGTTAGCTAAATCAGCATTGTCCATTATAGCACAATAGTTCGATAAATGCAAGTATAATTTTTAAAAAATTACAATTTTTTTATTCTTTTTTCGATTTTGCCCTTGAAATAGGGAAAATCAAGGGTAACTTCAAGGAATATTTCATCAGCCAGAAGTCCTTGGTAGATAAGCATTCCCAGTCCGTTGAGAGTGTCGAGACCGCGTTTATCTGCCTGCTTCAAAAAGTTTGTCATTTCGGGCTTATAAATCAGGTCGTGAACCAGAACATCCTGATTGAGAGCATCAAGAAACGAAAAATCCTCAAAGTCACGGTCGATGCCTTCCATTCCCAGGGGAGTGCCGTTTATGAGAATATGGCAATCTTCACAGTATTTGGTCATAACGTCTGTTTTCAGTTCTCCGGTAACAACTTTCTTGCCTGTTCTTTTGAATACGTTTTCTGCAAGATTTTCGGCGGTTTGCAAGGTGCGGTTCAGGACAACAATAGATTCGGCTCCTTCCAGAGCCATTTTTAGGGCTACGGTGGAAACAACTCCGCCTGCACCGAATATGACAATGTTCTTGCCCTTGCATTTGTAACCCTTGTCTTCAATAGCACGCAAACAGCCCATTCCGTCGGTATTGTAGCCCAAAAGACGATTGCCCTCAACTTTCACGGTGTTCACCGCATCAAAAACCACAGCATCATGGTCGATGAAGTCAAGGTGGGGCATAACATCCTGCTTGTGGGGCATTGTCAGGTTGAAGCCCTTCATACCAAAGCATTGGTCACTTTCAAGAAAAGGCGGAAGGCCGCCCTTTGCAATTCGGATTTTTTCGTATGAGTAGTCAATTCCCAGCTCTTCCAGGACTGTTGTGTGGATGACGGGAGAAAGACTGTGGGCGATTGGGTCGCCTATAACTGCCAGATTAGTCTTCATTTTTGTCACTTACCGTTTCGTTGAGATAGTCTATTGCAAGGGTGTAGCCACGGAAACCAAGACCGCATATCTGACCTATGCAGGCAGGGGCGGTCACGGACTTGTGGCGGAATTCCTCACGCTTGTGGATGTTGGAAATATGCACTTCAACGGTGGGAATATTCACCGAAGAAAGGGCATCGTGGATTGCATAGCTATAATGGGTGTATGCACCCGGATTGATTATGATTCCGTGGAAATTTCCCAATGCGTGGTGGATAAAGTCGATGATTTCACCTTCGCTGTTGCTTTGGAGAACTGTGGCTTCCAGACCTTTTTCCTCGGCATAGGCTTCGATGTATGCTTCCAGGTCTGAATAGCTTTGACTTCCGTATACACCGGGCTCACGGATTCCCAGCATATTGAGATTCGGTCCGTTGATTACCATTATTTTCTTAGTCATTGTGTTGATTCACCTCGTTAATTATTTTTTGTGTCAAAACCTCAAGGGTGCTGTTGTTTTCGATTCTGATATGACAAAAGTCAATGTATTTTTTATAACGTCTTTCGTAAAGCGAGAAAATTCGCTTTTTTCCCTCTGCGAGCAAGGGTCGTGTTTCTGTGTCGATGTCGCTGACAATATGGTCAGGGGAGCGGTCGATGAAAACAACAATGCCGCCGCTTTGAAGGATTTCCTTGTTTTCGGCTCTTTCCACAATGCCGCCACCGGTTGAAATAACGTATCCGCTTTTCTTGCATAGATTGCGGAGAATATTTGTTTCTTCGGTGCGGAAAGCATCTTCGCCGTGTTTTGAAAAGTATTCGGTGATGTTGGGACATACCGTTTGTTCAAAGACCTGGTCGGTATCTGTAAATTCCTTGTTAAGTTCTTTTGCAAGTAGCTTCCCGATTGTTGTTTTGCCGCTTCCCGGCATACCGATTATGATTATGTTGTCCATATGTTGCCTCCGTATCAGTAGTTGCCGAGTATCTTCAGGTAGGATGTGTGTGAGGCAATCTCGGACAGTATGCTGTTCACGGTGGGGCTCAGGAGATTTCCTTCAAAGTCCACAAAGAACAGATACTCAAAGTTGCCGTCGTGACTGGGCTTGGATTCTATTTTCACAAGGTTCAGTCCGTTGTCGGCAAACACCGACAGAATTTGAGAGAGTGCACCGCTTTCGCCTTCGTCGGGAAGGGTGAAGAGGATGCTGATTTTTTTGCAGCTTTCGTTGAGCAGACCTTGCTTTGCAATAATTGCAAAACGGGTTGTGTTGCCGCCGATGGTACTTATGTTTTCGGCAAGAACCTTCAAATTATATATTTCGGTGGTTCGCTTGCTGGCTATTGCCGCTTTGTCGATGTCATCGGTTTCAACTATCATTTTTGCCGCCATAGCGGTGTTGTGATAGGGATGAAACTCCATTTTGGGATATTTCTTGAAGAATTCACGGCATTGCATAAAGCCCTGTTCGTGGGAGAAAACTGTGCGTATATATTCCAGCTTTGCATCAGGGAGTCCCACCAGACAATGGTCAATGGGCACTTCAACTTCGGCAATGATAAAGGAATCACGTTTTTCAAGAAGGTCGTATGCGTTTGCGATTGTGCCCGTTGATGAATTTTCAAGGGGCAGAACTCCGTAGTCGGCTTTGCCTTCTTCCACTGCATCAACTACCTGTGCGAATGTGGTTGTGTTGATTCTTTGACAATCCTCGCCGAAGAATTTTATGAGTGCGGTTTCGCTGTTCGCACCGGGAACCCCCTGATATGCAACAATCGGGTTTTCCTTCAGGTTGGTCTTTGTGAAATTGTTCAGCCAGGGAGCACGGTTGTCCTCGGTTATCAGGTCTTTTGCTTGGGCAAGACGACTAAGCTTCATCATATTTGAATAGAAGCTTCGAACTGTTTTGGCAAGCTCCGGTTCAACAAGGGACATCTTATGGTCAAGAATTTGCTTTTCACGAACCTTGTCCAGAACCGGCATATTGTTTTTGCGTTTGTAGTCTGCGACCTTGTGGGCACATTCCATTCTTTTCAGAAAGAGAGGCAGAAGCTCCCTGTCGATTTCGTCAATTTGATTTCGTAGAATTTCAAGCTCGTTCATTGGTTTATCCTTCTTTATATTAATTTGGCTTCAAGTATGGCAAGGGCTGCAGCACATTCCGCAACCACCGCCGCACGTTGTACGATGCAGGGGTCGTGACGACCCTTTATTTCTATTGTTGTATTTTCCATTTTGTCGGTGTCGACGGTTTTCTGTTCCTTTGCAATTGAGGGAGTGGGTTTTATTGCCAGAGAGAAAATAACCGGCATTCCGTTTGTTATTCCGCCGTTGATTCCGCCGTTGTTGTTTGTGGTGGTGTAAATTTCCTTGCCGTCGGTTTCAAAGGGGTCATTTGCTTCAATGCCTGTCAGATTGCAGAAATCAAAGCCCCTGCCGAATTCGATTCCCTTGACAGCGGGAATTGAAAACATCATGGATGAAATCAGGCTTTCAACCGATGCAAAGAAGGGCGAGCCGAAGCCGGGTTTTATTCCCAGAACGGCACATTCAAGTATTCCGCCAACAGAGTTTTTGTCAGCCGCCGCATCAAGGATTTCCTTCTGCATTTTTTCACCTATTTCGTCACACATAACAGGAAAGGCTTTTGCAGAAATGCTTTGAAGCTTTTGGGGGGTCAGGTCGCAGTCAAGAAAAGAGGCTTCTGAAACACCGTGGATTGATTTTATGTGTGAACCAACGGTGATTCCTTCCTTCGCCAAAGCGAGCTTTGCAATTGCACCGGCAAAAACCAAAGGTGCTGTGATTCTTCCCGAAAAATGTCCGCCGCCACGGAAGTCGTGGGTTTCGCCGTATTTTTGAAAGCCTGTGAAGTCTGCGTGCCCCGGACGGAGCAGGTTTGGTGTATAGTCATGAGAACGTGTATTGGTGTTGCGGATTATTCCGCAGATGGGAGTTCCGGTGGTTTTTCCGTCAACCACTCCTGAAAGGATTTCCACTTCATCGGCTTCCTTCCGTGGAGTGGAGAGCTTGTCCCTTCCGGGAGCACGGCGGCTCATTTCACGATTTATAAAGTCCGTGTCAAGGGTGAGCCCTGATGGGATTCCGTCAAGGATAACACCGATTCCGATGCCGTGGGATTCTCCGAATATGCTTACTTTCAGTTTGCTTCCCCAAGTATTCATTCCGTAACACCTCCAAGTGCTTTGTAATCTTCAAAAAAGTCGGGATAGGACTTTGTAACTGCTTTTTTTGCGTCGTCTATTGAAACTGCACCTTCGCATCTGCAGGCGGCTATTGCCCCTGCCATGGCAATGCGGTGGTCATTCCAGGAGGAAAGCTCTCCGCCGTGCAGAATTTGTTTGCCCTCTATTTCGAGAAAGTCTTCGCCTTCGGTAATTACAGCTCCCATCTTGGAAAGCTCTGCTGTTATTGCCGCCAGGCGGTCGCTTTCCTTTATGCGGAGACGTCCTGCGTTTTCGATTCGGCTTGTTCCTTTGCAGAAACAGAAAAGCACTGCAAGAATGGGGACAAGGTCAGGAATTTCGTCCACGTCGACGGTGATTCCGTGCATATTGGCTGTGGGCTGAGCTTTTATTGAGTTTTTGCTCACATACTCAATTGTTGCTCCGGTTTGTCGGATTATATCTATAATCTTCTTGTCGCCCTGAAGACTTTTTTCGTCTATTCCCGAACAAGTAATGTCACAGCCTATGGCACCTGCCACCAGCCAGAATGCCGCATTGGAAAAGTCACCTTCCACGGTGTAGGTTTTGCGACCGTATTTCTGATTGCCTTTTATTTCAAAGGAGGAATAGCCGTTATTTGTAATTTCGATGCCGAATTTTGCCATTACGTCAAGGGTTATGTCCACATATGCCTTTGATGTCAGTGTGCCTTTGATTTTGATTTTGCTGTCACCGTCAAGGAGCGGTAACGCAAACAGCAGTCCCGTGATGAACTGCGAGCTGACGGTGCCGTTGATTTCGTATGTTCCGGGCTTCAGCCTTCCACTGACGGTGAGAATACTGTCTTTCAAGTCGTATTTGATTTTCTTTTTGTTGAATATCTCAAAGTAAGGCTCAAGGGGTCTTTCCATAAGTCGACCGTGACCTGTAAAGGATATGCTGTCGGTGAGTGCCATTGCGATGGGAATAAAAAAGCGGAGAGTTGAGCCGCTTTCGCCACAATCCAGACACAATCCTGATGTGGGAAGACCACCGTTTTTTATTGTTGCGGTATGTGTTTTTTCGCTGTATTTTGCAATTGCTCCAAGTTGTTTGGCACAGTTGAGAGTTGCAGAAATATCAGCTGACATATTGAGGTTTTTTATATTGCACTCCTCATTGGAAAGAAAGGCGGAAATCACGGCACGGTGGGCATAACTCTTTGAGGGCGGTGCCTGAACCGTTCCTGAAAGAACCGAAGGGGTAATTTTTACCATATCCATATACCGTCCTTTTCCGTGCGGTGAAGAATTACTTCTCCGATTTTTTTGGGGATAACTAAAGAAACTATATTTCCTTCACTCTTTTTGTCCACTTTTACGGCATCCAAAAGGGATTGTTTGTCCATATCGACTCTTTGGGGCAGATTGAATTTTTCCACAAGTGCAGAAATTCGCAAGGAGGTTCCTTGTGGGGTGATTTCATAGTGTTCGCCGTATTCAGCCGCCATAACCATTCCTGCCGCAACCCCTTCACCGTGGGTATAGTCTGTGAAGTTATATTTCTTTTCGATGGCATGACCGAAGGTGTGACCGAAGTTCAGAATCATACGTCCGCCGGTGTCCAGCTCGTCATCTTCAACCACCATACGTTTCAGGTCACAGGAACGGTAAACCACGTCTTCGATTATATTCATAATTTCCTTGCGTGAGGGTGAACCCTCGATTTTCTTGAAAAGTGCTTCGTCAAGAATAACACCGTATTTGATAACCTCTGCCATTCCGTCACAGAAAACACGGTCGGTGAGTGTTTCCAGGCAAAGGGGATCCATAATCACAAGCTTTGGCTGCCAGAATGCACCGACCAAGTTCTTGCCTTGAGGAAGGTTTACGGCAACCTTGCCGCCAACGCTGCTGTCAACCTGAGCAAGAAGCGTTGTGGGAATCTGTACGAATGGAATTCCCCGAAGGAGTGTTGAAGCACAAAAGCCCGTTAAATCTCCGACCACACCGCCGCCCAATGCCACAATCAGGTCTGTTCGGGTAAGTCCTGCATCAAGCATCTCGCCGTAGAGGAAGTTCAACATTTCCATTGACTTTGAGCTTTCACCTGCAGGAACTGTTATAAGAAAGGGGGTAAATCCACTACCTTTGAGGGATTCAAGAACCCTTTCGCTGTAAAGAGGTGCAACATTGCTGTCGGTCACAACCCCAATGCGGCAGGGCTTATGTATCTCAGCAATGAGCTCACCTGACTTGTTCAGAATTCCCTTTTCGATTTTTATGTCATATTCCCTGCCGGGAAGATTTACACGTAATGTCTGCATTCTTTCAAACTCCTTGTCATAGCTTAAACATTGTAATCAAAATCGCAGTGCTTAAGAAATTCTTTTGCCATCAATGTTGCACCAACCTGATTGGGGTGAATTCTGTCCCATGCAATATAACTTGAATGACGAATTTTGCAATAATCCTCATACATTTTCTGAAAATCCACAAAAATACAGTTATGCTTTTCTGCAAGCTTTCTGCTTATTTCAACATATTCATCCATCCGTTTTCTCATCATATCCTCGGTATTGGGTTCCATGATATAAGGCGACAGCATAAATATACCCTTCACCTTATTTTTGATTTTCAATATCATTTCTTCAACATTTTTCTCATATTCATCCGGCAAAACATGTGAATCCGAAATTGCCGGAGAATCAAACTGTCTCCAGACATCGTTTATGCCGATACAAATCGAAACCCAATCGGGATTAAGCTCAACTACATCACGGTCAAACCTTGCCAGCAAATCTTTGCTGGTATTTCCTGACACGCCTGAATTGGTAATTCTCAAAAAGATTTCAGGATAATATGCCGCAAACATACTTTCAAGCACTCTGACATAGCCTCTTCCAACATTATCGCCCAAGCCTTCCCCAACAGGAACAGCACTGCCCATATCGGTTACCGAATCTCCTGCAAAAACAATTCTGTCATAATTTTCAAATATCATCGCAAAAACTCCTTAACTATATTTAGTAGATTTAAACTCATTCTATCATATCCTGATTAATATTTCAATATTTTTCAGGCTCTTTTGCCTGCATTGTAAGCTTGTTTTCACGTACCGAGGAAAGCATATCCTCCAGACCTTCCTTGTCGTTGTTTTGGATTGCATCACGCATACGTGTTACCGAGGTGAGGAAGGAATCCAGCTCTTCAAGCAGAAAGTCCTTGTTTTCAAGAAAAAGCTGACTCCAAAGCTGAGGGTTTATGTTTGCGATTCTGGTGCAGTCACGGAAAGCACCTGCGGTGTAGGCACGGTTCATTTTTTTGTTATAGTCAAGGCAGAGTGCCGCTGCCGATACGTGCATCAGGTCGCTGGTGTAGGCAATGACGCTGTCGTGTTCTTCGGGTGTGGCAAGAGTCAGACGTGTTGCACCCACATATCTTGCCATTTCCGTCACAAGGTTTATGGCATCGGGGGTTGAACTTTCAATGGGTGTGATTATATATCCGCACATACCGAAAAGCTCTGGGGTTGCACTGTCAAAACCGTCGGTTTCTTTGCCTGCCATGGGGTGTCCGCCTACATATGTTGTTCCCGTGGGCAGGATTTCAGCCATTTCACGGGCAAGCTTTGTTTTTACACCGCAGACGTCGGTTATAATTGCACCCGACTTGAAAAGATGACAGTTTTCCTTCACGATTCTTGTAATCAGCTCCGGATATACACAAAGTACCACCAAATCGGCATCCTTGATAGCCGGAGCGGGTTTTTCAAAAACTTCGTCAACGGCTTTTGCAGCCAATGCTTTTTTGCGTGTATCGGGATTTATGTCGCACCCTGAAATTTTTGCTCCTTTGAAGCCTTTCAGAGCGTATGCCATTGAACCGCCAATAATTCCCAGTCCAATAATTGCAATTTTAAAACCGGATTCCCCCATATCGTTCAATACCTTTCTGTTTTTTCAGTTTTAATGTTATGATAAGAAAAAAAGAGCTCGCAGTATAACGAGCTCCTGAATACTTTTTTTGTTGTCACGAAAATTCATACGAAACATCAGCCCATTATACCAAACAGTTTTTTGAACGGCAAAAATAACCGTAGCTAAAAAAGAAGCTAAGGCTGAAAAAGTAATAAAAGTATTTGATTGTATTGTGAAGTCTGATGTCTGCCTTCATAATACATATTCCTTTCAAATGATATGATAAGATTTTAGCACATTAAATCGGTAAAGTCAAGAGCTTAAAGGAAAATTCTATAAAATTTCTGCAAGATGGAAGCCTTCCTGGTGGGGGATGTGTTCAATAAGAAGGGTAAACATTGCAAATTCACCGAGAAAATCTGTTTTTTGATGTTGCTGTGCAAAAACCCGGCTTTGCATCAAAGAAATTTCAATTTGTTCAATTTCGTTGGTTGAAATGGTCAACGATGCCCAGATGCGGTGTTCTTCCCATAATTTCTGTATTTCTTCCAGCTTGACATAAACTCCGTCCCACTGCTCATTTTCGGCATAGTTAGCGGCGGTGTCGCAGGCGTTTCCGATGTTTTTAGCCATATTAAGCATCAATATCGAATGCACGGAAATAAAAATTCCGATGATTAGCAGCAAAGAAAGGGCGATAATCAGGGCTTTCATTTGTTTTGCTCCTTTCCTGTTGCCTTTGGAATGATAACAATTTCACCTGTGGAATCCGCAGTCATACAGAAGACCTCCGAAATATCCGAAAGGTTGTGTGATGACAGTTGCTTTTGAAGCCATTTTTCGTCAAATCCCGAACGTGCGAGGTTTTTTCTGTTCAGCCTTCCGTTGTCGATAATTACATAACTGATAAAAACCCGGGATTGGGGTTCAAGGCTTAAATCTGAAAGACATATGGGGCGGTATTGGGATTTTGGTATTACGCTTACGTTGCCGTTGGTTTCCATAATGATGTATTCCACCTCAGAAAGGGAGGTGGAGCCTGTGTTGCGGACGGTTTCCATAAGGTCGTTAAGGTTGAAACGTTGACGCTTCATTTCGTCCTGGTGGAGAACACCCTTTTCGTAAAAAATGCTGGGCACACCGTAGAAGATTTTCCTCATGGTGGGATTTTTATATGCACCGAAGGATAAAAAGATTTCCAGAATGAGAAGTAGCATTATCACAATAAGACTGGTGATGACGGGCTGGGAAGGATCCTGTATGGGCAAGGATGCAACCTCTGAAATGATTATGGTTACCACAAGCTCCGAGGGTTCCAGTTCTCCTATCTGCCGTTTGCCCAGCAGTCTTAACGAGAATATGACAAAAAAGTACATAAGTATAGTGCGAAAGAAGGTTATAAACACAAAAAAGCCCTCCTTGGAATTGTTTGGAATCATATTCAGTATTTCCCGAAAAATGCAAAATAATTCCCGTCGGGGGAATATGCACAAAACAAAATTTTTTGCATATTATATTGAAAACAGGTTTTGTGTTTTTTTATATAATAGTGTTGGAGGGTGAGTTATATGGCAGAACAGACGGAAAAGGGTGTGGGTTATATTGTTGTTCAGGTTTCAACAGCAGACGGTGCAATTCCCATACCTGACGCTAATGTTATTGTCGCAAGGGAACAAGAGGAAAGGGAGTCCCTTGTGAAGGTTATGAAAACGAATCGGAACGGGAAAACTGAACCACTTGCGGTTTCGGCACCGCCGGCTGAGAATTCTCTGACTTATGACGGAGAAAATCGGTTTTTTGTTTACAATATCCGAATTGACTATCCGGGTTATTATACTGTGGAAAATATAAACGTTCCGGTTTTTGAGGGGCAGACTTCCATTCAGCCTGTATCTCTTATACCCTTGGAGGAAAGCAGTGAAAGGGGCAAAATAATAAGGTTCAGCGAAGAAGAACCCTTTGAAAAAGAATAAAAGGAGGTAGTGGGGAATGGTTGGAAGACCTTATATACCCGAAGCAATAACCGTTCATCTGGGGGCGCCTGATTCGGATGCGGAAAATGTTACCGTGAGCTTTGCGGATTACATAAAGAATGTGGCTTCAAGTGAGATTTTTCCCACCTGGCCGGAAAGTGCCATCAGAGCAAATATTTATGCACAGATTTCCTATGCTCTCAACAGAGTTTACACCGAATGGTACCGTTCAAGGGGCTATAACTTTGATATAACAAATTCAACGGCATTTGACCAGTCCTTTGTGAACGGAAGGGATATTTTTGAAAATATAAGTCGTATTGTTGATGAAATTTTTAATGATTATATAAGACGGCAGGGGAGCATTGAGCCGCTGTTTGCCGCATTTTGTGATGGTCGAGAGGTGATGTGTGACGGGCTTTCCCAATGGGGGACGGTAGAGCTTGCGAATCAGGGGTTGGGACCTTATGATATACTGACCAGGTATTATGGAAATGATATTGAAATTGTTCAGGATGCACCCATACAGAATATATCCGAGTCATATCCCGGAGTTCCCTTGAGGGTGGGAAGCTCAGGTTTGGATGTGCGAACCATTCAGACACAACTTAACAGAATTTCAAGAGATTATCCCTTGATCCCCAAAATAACAAACGTTGACGGAGTTTTTGGGGAAAGAACCGAGGATGCGGTGCGGCAGTTTCAGGAAATATTCAATCTTGTTCCGGACGGAATAATCGGAAAGGCAACCTGGTATAAAATAAAAGCCATATTCGTTGCGGTGTCAAGACTTGCAGCACTCAATTCCGAAGGGATAAAACTTGCGGAAGTTTCAAAGAATTTCGTAACAGAGGTGAGAGCCGGTGATAGGGGCAATCCCGTCAGGGTTATTCAGTATTATCTTGCGGTTATTGCTGTGTATAATAATGCTGTGCCGCCGGTGACAATTGATGGAATTTACGGAAATGCCACCCAAAATGCAGTTTCAGCCTTTCAGCGGTTTTCGGGTCTTCCCGAAACGGGGGTTGTTGATGAGACGACCTGGAATGCTCTCAGCAATGCATATCTTGGAATATTGGAAAGCTATCCTCCACAGTTCATTGCAGAGGACTATTCACCATATCCGGGTACACCGCTGACCGTGGGTAGCTCCGGGGATGCGGTCAGAGTGATACAAAGCAGGCTTTTGTTCATATCGGAAATATATCGAAACATTCCTGAGGTTCAGGTGACCGGGGTTTTTGATGAACAAACAGCTGCTGCGGTTGATACTTTTCTGGAGGATCAAGGGCTTCCGCCAAAAGGCTTTGTGGGACCGGGTGCGTGGCAACTTATTGAAGATACGTATTTTAATCTGAAAAACGGAGATTTTAAAACGTCAGGACAGTACCCGGGTTATGCGGTTCAGGGACAGTAAATGGAAGGAGGAAATGCAATCGATGGAAAACAGACTATATTTTTCGCACAGAGATGAGCAGGCAAATATAAGTGAATTGCAGACATATCTGAGGTATCTTTCGGAATACATTCCCGGAATTCCGGGAGTGGTGCCTGATGGGATTTTTGGCGATGAAACACGAAACTCGTTGAAAGCTTTTCAGAAATTTGCGGGTATTCCTGAAACCGGTGAGGCTGATTTTGAAAGCTGGAAACGCCTTGTGGAGGTTTATGACGACACCTTGCGGGCACAACGGCGTGCGAAGCCCATTTTCGTATATCCTGTGGATATTACGCATATGAAAGAAGGTGACAGCTATGAGGAAATCTATATTCTTCAGATTATGCTGAGGCGTCTTGCCAAAATTTTCGGAAATATTCATATGCCGCAGATTACGGGGAAATACGATGGAAATACCAAAAAAGCGGTGGAAGATTTTTCGGGGCTTTACGGAAAAAATGTGCAGGGACGTGTTGACAGAGAGTTATGGAATATCATTGCGGATACTTACAGTGCATTTACGTTTAATGACTGATTGACTTTTGCGGGAATGTCTGCTAAAATTATTGTATATTATAAGCAGGAATGCTGTTGCACCCGAGGTTGTGCAATGGCATTGCTGTTGTTTGACGGAGGATATAAATATGCGAATGAGAAGAAAAAAGCACCGTGAAGAAAGAATGGAATTCTGCGGTGGATTGATGATAAAGGATATTTTGGAGTATAAAGATGATATAAAATCTGTATTTGAAAACGAAAAGCCACTTCATATTGAAATAGGTTGTGGCAAAGGCGGATTTATTTCAGAGACCGCAAGACAAAATCCTGACGTGAATTACATTGCATTCGAGAAGAATCTGGATGTTCTTGTTCTTGCTATGGAGAAGGTTTCGGAAATGGGTCTTTCAAATGTCAGATTTGTTCCGGGGGATGCTGAGGTTCTTTCGAATCTGAATACAAAAACAAAGGTGCAGAGAGTATATATTAATTTCTGTGATCCCTGGCCCAAAACCGGACATAAAAAAAGAAGGCTGACCCATGAACGTTTTTTGCGGATTTATGCGAATCTTGTTGAAACGGACGGTTCCATTCATTTTAAGACAGACAACAGAGGGCTTTTTGAATTTTCTTTGAATTCCTTTGCGGATTTTGGACTGAAATTGAAAAACATTACCCTCGATTTGCACAATAGTGGGTTCGAAGGTAATGTTATGACCGAATATGAACGGTTGTTTTCTGAAAAGGGACAACCGATATACCGCTGTGAAGCTATTTTCGACGGGCAGTGTATGGAATGGACAAAAGAACACCAATAGCCACAGCGTGTGAAAGGATGAACGAAACGAATGCGTAGTTGCTGTTGAGCATAGGTTCAAGGAATCTGGTGTGCTGGAAAAGATAACGATAAACAATTCGCATTGACGACACCAGTTGGGGGATTTCATCAGGGTTGGAAGGGGTTCCAAAGAGAAAAGCAGGATTGTTTGCAATCACATAGCATACGGTTGATGCCAACAAATAAACCAGATACGGAACGAGCGTAGGTATCCAGAATTCGTAAGGGAAGCAAGCCTGATAAAAGAGCTTGGACCATGTTCTGTATGCAAAAACCAAAAATAAAAGTGCCGCAACGAAGTTCAACACAAAACAAACAAATGCAAAGGGCGCAACGTCTTCCTGAAAAATCATTGCTGAGAAAACTGCTGAGCATATTAGTGAAAGACAAAGCAGTTTTATTGTTTCAATAAGGGTTCGGGTAAAGGTATACATAAGTCGATTCCTTTCTGTGAAAACGATTAAATTCAATCATTTGTATCATTTTAACACAAAACACTCGGATATTCAAGAGGAAAAGCGAAAAAACTGATTAAAGGGATTTGTGAAGAAATCATTTTTGTATTGAATATAAAACGGATTTTTTTGTTTATACAAACGTCTTCATAAATATAAAAGTCATTGGTGTCAAGTGCTTTTCCCACACTGTTTGTAACAATATAATACCATATGTAAATACCGCAAATGGGGAAAATGAAAATAGGAACGGTTATTATTGCCCAAATGTTGCGTGACATTATTACGCAAATGTATATCAGAAGAACAATTCCCAACAGCAACCATAAGAGGTTGGAGCCTTTATTATAATATCGGGAAGTTTTATAACGGTCTTTGATAGTTTGAATGGTTAGTGTCATAAAAAACAATCCTTTTTGTACAAAATGGTAATAAAAAAGCGTTTGATTAAATACATCAACTCCCCTGCCCCTTACTCTTGAGGGGATTAAGGTACACTTTATTTGCAATTTAGGAAATATAACAGAATGTTATAATTCCCTGAAAGATAAAAGAAAAAGCACCATTACCGGTGCTTTTTTGGTCGAGGCGACAGGATTCGAACCTGCGGCCCCCTGGTCCCAAACCAGGTGCGCTACCAAACTGCGCCACGCCTCGGATTCTATATGATTTGTAACATCAACAAAAGTTATTGTACCAAATTTTTGTCGTTACGTCAAGAGTTTTGTGAAACTTTTTGCAATCATATAAAATATAGTGGTATGTAGCACTCTTTTTCGTGCAGACCAACTGAAAAATATACTTCAAATCGAAATAATCCGAACAGCTTGACCGATTACAGCAAATCCGCAAGGTGGGGTCTGAGTTTTTTGAAAAGGAAATTACCCAAAAGACCCAGCGCTGCAATCAGTACCCAGAAATAAATTGTCATCCAAAAATCCTTTTCCCAAAAGGTCAGCCCATACACAAAGGTATTGCGATAGCCTTCGGTGACATAGAAAATGGGGTTGAGTTTGAAGAAAATATGCATATTGGCAGGCAGGGAGTTTATGTCCCAAAAAAGAGGGGTAATCCAGAATCCAAACTGCACCAAAACTCCCACGATGTTTCCTGTATCCTTTGCGAAGGCGTTGAGTGTTGCGGTTATCCGACCCAGGACAAGCGTAAGGGCAAATGCCGCAAACATATAGTAGAAAACCTGCAAATCCAGGAATTGAGGAGCATACCCGCAAACAAAATTCACCACAAAAGTCAGCACAACAAAGAATAGATGCACAAAAAATGCTGAAAGAACTCTGACCGTGGGAAGGATTTCCACCGGAAATACAACTTTTTTCACCAGATAGGAATAGTCAACAAGAACACCTGTTGCTCCGCCCCAGCCTTCCGAAATGAAAAACCAGGGAACAATCCCCGAAACAAGCCACAAAACATATGGAACTCCGTTTACAGGACCGTTCTGAAAGGCAACCTGAAAAACAAACCAATAAATCAGTATTGTGATGACAGGGCTTACAAACGCCCATATTGCACCAAGTGCCGAACCTGCGTATTTTGATTTAAAATCATTTTTAGCCAACGATAATAGCATATTTACCTCCCGATATTAGTGGGCTTCCAATCTTCAAGCCCCGATTTGATTGCTGTCATCATTCGGGTTTTGAAGTGGTGGTCCAGTTCGTTTCTTTCGTTTATAAAATCTTTCATTTCCTGCCGCTTTGATGCTCCGTCCATGGGGCAGGGGTTGTGGACAATTGGAATATTTTCTCTTTTTGCAAAGCCTTTTATGTCCCCTTCAGCCACGTAAATCAAAGGTCTGATTACCTTCATATCGGTTCTTGAAAGATAGGTTACCGGCGAAAAACAGTTAAGCCGCCCTTCGTAAAACAAAGAAAGGAAGAAGGTTTCGATGACATCCTCATTGTGATGACCGAGAGCCACCTTGTTGCAGCCTTGTGCTTTTGCAAGGTCATTGACGCCGCCTCGACGCATTTTTGCACACAATGAACAGGGATTCTTTTCCTTTCTGACTTCGAAGAGAATTTCTGCGATATCAGTGTTTTTTACTATGTATTCAACTTCGATTTTATCGCACAGCTCCTTGACGGGAGAGTAGTCAACGCCTTCAAAACCCATATTCAAGGTGATGCCCATAACTTCAAAGGGAACCTCGGAAAACCTTCTGTATGCTGCGAGGGCACAAAGAAGGCTGAGACTGTCTTTCCCTCCGGAAACACCCACAGCTATTTTGTCCCCGGCTTCTATCATATTATAATCCTGAATGGCACGGCGCATTCCGCTTAAAATTCTTCGCATAAAACAAATCCTTTTTTCTGTTTTGTAAACTATTCTTCGATAACCAGTTTCGAGAGTGCACGGCTTCGGTGACTTATGGAGTTTTTAACCTCGGCAGGAAGCTCTGCCATTGCTTTGTCGAATTCCTTCGGACAGAATACAGGGTCATAGCCGAATCCGTTTTCACCGTGTTTCTCGGTGAGAATCGTACCTTCACATTCGCCACGGAAGGTAACCGGCTCACGGTGGGGGTATGCCACGGCTATAACGCATACAAATCTGGCGGTGCGTTTTGCGTCTTCAACACCCTCAAGCTCTTTCAGAAGCTTTTGGATGTTATCATCATCAGATGCGTTTTCGCCCGCAAAACGTGCTGTATAAATTCCGGGTGCACCGCCCAGGGCATCAACGCAAAGACCGCTGTCATCTGCGATGCAGGGGAGATTGGTTGCTTTCATAACGGTGACGGCTTTTTTGATTGCGTTTGCTTCAAATGTGTCGCCGTCTTCAATAACTTCAAGGTCGCCGCAACCAGCTTCGTCCTGAGTTATCAAGGTTATTCTATCTCCCAAAATTGCCTGCATTTCTTCGGCTTTATGTTTGTTTTTGCTTGCAAGTATAAGTTTCATTGTTATCTCCTTTATTTGTTTCTTTCGGATATCAGGTGTACTGTTGCGGAGTTCATCTCAACATAGAAGCTCCCACTTTTTCCGGGTGTGTCACAGGCGAAGAATAAATTGTTTTTTGTATCGCCTGCTTTGAAATCAAATGGGTTAAGAATTTCGTAATTGAAACCGTCAAAGGTTCTTACCTGTTCCAGAATATCATCGGAACACTCCCAGGTTTTGCGGTTTACCAGATACAAATGATGGGCATTTATTTCGCCGAGATATTGGGATTCGTGCATATAAACGGCAAAATATTCGTCTGTCTGATAAAATGTCTTTATATAGTCATTTCCGTATTTCGTTAAGTATGATTTTGCGACTTCGGACAGCTTCCGGGAGTCACTTTCGGGAACAAAAATTTCAAATTCCTTAGCATCGGAAGGTTCTCCGACAGAAACAGTTATTTCTTTTATTTTGTCTTTGGTGAATTTGGGAAGGTCGGTTATGATGAATGAGTAATCAATATGGCCGTTCCCTTGGAATTTTTCTACACTGACCGTTTTTGCTGTATGTCCGTTGACGGTGATACGAAGGTTTTGGTTTATTGCGTCGGGGTTTGGGATGTCTGTGCACAGGCTGTTCAGCAACTCCAACAGCTTTTCGGACTTGAACAAGCCCTCGTTTTGATAAAATTTAAGGTCAAGTGAATATTGTGCGGGCAAACTGTGAAGCTCTGTCGTGAAGTATTCTGCGTCGCCCGTTGCAGTTGTTTTCTGAGGTGTGTAGTTAATTGAAAAAGCTCCTGTACCGTCGGTGGTCTGAACTTTTCCTTGAGTCAGGAAAATGTCATACACATACCCTGCCCTGTCGGGACTTGTGATGTTTAAAGTCCGTGCATTTCCGTCCCAAACAACTTCGTAGCCGAATTTTTGCATTTCTTCTGCGTGAATGTAGGTTCTTCCGCCGATGTTATATGCGGTAATGGGACGGTCATCAAGATACGTTACTATATCGGTTTCATAATAGTTGCCGATTATCCTGAAAAATTCGGTTGAAGGCTTTTTTACAGCAGGCGGACGACCGTTTGTTGCATTGGGAACGGAGTTTATGCGGAGGGTACGCTCTGTGTTGCTCCAATTCACCAGAAAACTGTAATACTGCATATCTTCGGCACTGATTAAAGTTTCACCGCCGATGTTTATTGCATCAATTTCCACGCTATTCAGATAAGTGACAATATCGGTGCTGTAATAGACACCGGCTGTATCTCCGACCTTTGCGTATGCGTCTGTCGGAAAAATGATTGCCGCTAACAAAAGAGCTGTAAACAGTTTTTTCATATTGCCACCCCTTTTCGTAAATATGTCTATAATATTTATAACATATTTTTTTGATGTTGTAAATATTGATAGTTGCAAAAATTATTTTTTTGTGTTATACTGTCCAAGGTGTGTAAAAATTTACCGTATATGCAAGTTAAATTTTTAACAATTTTTGAAAAAGTACTTGTATATTTGGAAAAACTTTGGTAAAATATAATTAATATATATAAAATTACATTTTGGAGGTATTTTATTATGTCAGTAAAAGTTGCTATTAACGGTTTTGGACGTATCGGTCGTCTGGCTTTCCGTCAGATGTTCGGTGCAGAAGGTTATGAGGTAGTTGCAATCAACGACCTTACAGATCCCAAGATGCTCGCTCATCTTCTCAAGTATGACTCATCACAGGGCAGATACGACGGTCACACTGTTGTTGCAGGCGAAGACAGCATCACAGTTGACGGCAAGGAAATCAAGATTTATGCTATTAAGGATGCTAAGGAATGTCCCTGGGGTGCTCTTGGCGTAGACGTTGTTCTTGAATGTACAGGTTTCTACTGCTCAAAAGAAAAGTCACAGGCTCATATCGATGCTGGTGCAAAGAAGGTTGTTATTTCTGCTCCTGCAGGCAACGACCTGAAGACAATCGTATTCTCAGTTAACGAAGATACACTCACAGCTGATGACACAATCATCTCTGCTGCATCTTGTACAACAAACTGTCTTGCTCCTATGGCAAAGACACTTAACGACTATGCTCCCATCCAGAGCGGTATCATGGCTACAATCCATGCATACACAGGCGACCAGATGATTCTTGACGGTCCTCACAGAAAGGGCGACCTCAGACGTGCAAGAGCTGGTGCTGTTAACATCGTTCCCAACTCAACAGGTGCTGCAAAAGCTATCGGCCTTGTTATTCCAGAACTTAACGGCAAACTTATCGGTGCTGCACAGAGAGTTCCTGTTCCAACAGGTTCAACAACAATCCTTACAGCAGTTG